>VBHS01000006.1 GCA_005881295.1 Chloroflexota bacterium | reverse complement strand
ATGCCTTCCCTACCGTTCAATACCGGTCGCCGATGACGGGACTCTTTGATCTATTGCACTTACGTGGCACTGCGACGCCATCACGCATCAAAGGGATCGAGACAAAAGCCGGTGAGGTACTGCTGCGCGATTTTTGCCCTCCCTCTTTCGTTGAGCGCCTGCGGCCAGACGATGGCTTGCGAGCCTTCGCGCGTCTTCCTGAACGCGAGCACAAGCTGCTGCTCGGTATTTCCAAAAGCCCGGATTGCGCGCTTACGCTGGCCTACACGCACTCGGGAGAGATTATAGGGGAGGTGACGCTGGCTCCAGGCGATTCATTCTGGGAGGGCATCGAGAATGTCTATGAAGTTGCTATCGAGGTGAGTTCGAACTGGCGTGGCATGGGAATTGCCAGGCGGTTGTTAGCATTTGCCCTGGAGCTTGATGCCCTGGAAGATATGATCTTGTTTGCTATCGGTTTATCATGGCACTGGGATTACGAAGGCCTGGGGGTCACTGTCCATCGCTATCGACAAATCATCATTGACCTCTTTGCAACGCAAGGTTTTGTAGAGTATCCTACTACTGAACCAAATGTCAGCATGGAACCCGGCAATGTCTTGTTGGCGCGTATTGGTAGCCGCGTTGACCAGCGGGTAGCAAGCCAGTTTCACAGCCGCTTGCTGAGTACGCCCAACCTTGCACATGTGTAATCTTCTACCCTCACCTTCTCTCTCCACCAATGATTCTCATCTTACCATTATAGACATCAATGACACCAGGTGTTACTATTAAAATCAATAGACTCATCTGTATTGGATATCTATATGTTGTTCAAAGGAAGTACGCAAGTTTCAGTCAAACATGCACGGCTGAAAAGGGGGCTTGCCCCTGACCTGCGAGAGGTTGAGACGATAGGTCAATTGACAATGAAACGGAACAAGAAGCGCGACCGTACTCAACATAGAGGTAGCCGCGATAGCAATCACAAGGAAATAAAAATGCAGCAGGACGCGAAGCGTGCTTTTTTGCCAGGTGAGAGGCCGCATAGTGATGAGGTAATCGAAGAACGCGATGACTTGGATGAACTCTTCGAGCAATTGCCACAAATACAGCCTCCGCCACAACTCATTCAAAAGATACTGAAGTCAGTCCGCCAACTTCCTAACTCTTCATCACATAAGCCAGCAGAACCAAAAGCGATAATTGAAAGGGATGCATTGGATGGCCCGGTCAAACGCAACGAACATCTTCCACCAAGTTAAGCAAGGCAGGCTATAAGAGGTCATGGACACCATGTTCTCTTACAGCCTGCCTTGCTTCGTTCAAAATCTTTCTGTTGTAAACTTACGCTGTTTGTTCGGAAAGTTTGCCGACGGTGACCAGCCAACGAACGAATTCGAGACGACGGCGATTGGCGATAGCCTCAAGTCTGGCTTTCTCGTTGTGATCTCTGCGCAACCTGGAGAGTCGATTCATTTCAACATCAGCGAAACCGACCTTACGTAACATTTCGCGATCCTCTTTATGGTCCATAAGATCCTCCTTTTTCACCGGATGAAAACCGTTACTGAGGTGTAATCGTCAACATGCGCTTGATACATTTAAGCAGCGCCTGCATTGCAAAAGGCTTGGCAAGATGATCCAGCGTTGACCTGGTTTCTCCGTGAGAACGTAAATACTTTCTCATGTCTAGAGGCATACTGGTGGTGAGGAGTACAGGTACTGCGGCATTCTTTCGCAGCGCCTGCAATACGTCCCAACCGCTCAGTGAGCCGGGTAGTTCAAGATCAAGCACTACAAGGTCAGGCATGAAGCTTTCAAGCGTGGTAACGGCTATCTCTCCACTATTTGCTATCACTACGGTAAAGTTATGCGCGGCTAAAAAATGCGCTTCCAAAGTAGCAAGTGAAGTATCATCTTCAACAACGAGAATGCGGTTTGGCGTTTCTGGCGCCTCTTGCTGCATGGGCGGTGAGTCGACAAAAACATGTGTGTTGATGTATGTTGCTCCATTTACTACGCTTCTATCGCCGCCTCCCGGCATTGTGTTCGCAGCGTCCTTGTCTTGCATGACTGACACCCTGCTCCCGCGATGCTCTATGGTTTATTTAGCAGCAACATTGCCGGTGAGACGTGAAGAGGCCATCCTCTTTATGAAAAAGTATACCCTCAACTCGGTAATAAAGCTGTGAAATTGCCTGTGAGATTTGTGAATTTGGTGTGAACAGGGCCCAATTCTCATGGCAAACGCAACGATATCTACCTCTCGTCGCTATCGTCTGGTGGAACGAAATAGCCTACTCCCGGCTCATTGAGTAGAAAGCGCGGTTCTGATGGATTGGGTTCCAGCTTGCGTCGCAGGTGCCGTACAAAGGTGCGCAGGTAGGTATTTTCTCCGCTGTAATCAGGTCCCCAGACGCGTTGTAAGAGTTCACGATGCGTCAGAACTTTGCCTGCGTTACGCGTGAGTTCACAAAGCAGATCGTATTCGGTGGGCGTCAGGTGGACGACCTGTCCACCTGATCGAGCGATGCGGTGGGCATAATCGACTATCAAACCATTTTCGCCGCCACAGCGATAGTAGGCTCGCTGCGCATCTCCACCCATTGCTGAATTGCGTAGGCGGGCTGTCTCGTCGGCGCGGCGTAAAGCTACACGCACGCGTGCCAGTAACTCATTGAGGCTAAATGGTTTGGTCAGGTAGTCATCGGCGCCCAGATCGAGGGCCCTGATCTTTACAGGCTCTTCGTCGTGCGCGGAGAGCACGATGACAGGCGCTCCGCTCCATTCGCGCAGGCGGCGTAAAAATGTCAATCCATCCAATGAAGGGAGAGAGAGGTCGAGCAGGACAAGCTGAGGCTCGAAGATGGCCGCCATATCAATTGCCTGGGCACCGTCGCGTACAGTCTGTACCTGAAAGTTCCTGGCCTTCAATTGAGCCTGGAGAAAGGTACGCATCTGGGGATCGTCCTCAACGCAGAGGATACGAATTTTTTTATCTGTAGTGGTCATGATGCTTGCCTAACTCTCTTCCCTGTTGGTATTGCCGGCGACGGGGAGAATAAACGAAAATGATGCCCCCTCTCCTGGACTGCTTATGAGTGTGAGCTTACCGCCGTGTGCCTCGATGATGCCACGACTGATGTAGAGGCCTAAACCTGTCGCGGGACTCCAGCGCGCGCTTCCCCTGCGCCTTTCTGCTGCCGGCTGGCCAGGACGGTCTATCGCCGGGCGACTCATGGCCGCAAAAGTGCTAAAGCGTGTGAACAGCGCGGTCTGCTGTTCCATTGACATACCTGGCCCGCGATCAGTCACCCGTAACTCGACGCCCGTAGGAAACTGCTTATCCGATCCATATACTGCTTCAAGCTCAAGCAGTACCGTATCCCCCTCTGGTGCATAGCGGAAGGCGTTGCTGAGCAAATTCGTGAGGACACTTATGATGAGCTCGTAATCGGCCATCACCGCGGGTAAGTTTGCTGGCATCTTGACCTCAAGCTGACGACCAGAAGAGGTAATCAAAGCTTCCAGGCGTTCTTCCAGGTCTTCGAGCATTTCTGGCAGCAGGATTGGTTCGAGCTCGAGGCGTAACGCCCCTGCTTCAACGCGTGAAGCATCCAGGAAATGGTTGATCATCCCCACCAGGCGTTCTACCTGCTCATCGGCTGATTGTAAGAAGTCGCGCTGTGCCTCTCTCGACCACTGTAAGTCTTCGGCAAGCAGTGCGCTCACATGGGCGCGGATGTTCGCCAGCGGCGTCTTCAACTCGTGAGCCATCGTCGTAAAAAAGTCTTCACGAGCACGCTCTAAGGTCTTGAGCCTGGTGGTCTCGTGTAAGACTAACACTGCGCTTCTAATTGTGCCATCACTCGCTCGTAATGGAGCCGCGCTGACGAGCAGGTAGAGGTTCTGCCCGCCCGGTTGTACTGCATGAAGCTCTGCCTCGCTGGCTTCACCTTGATTGAGCGCCAGCGCTAGAGGGCTCTTATCGTAGGGTACAGGTGAGCCAGAGGAAGCGTAGACCGTAGACATACGAAGCAGCTCTTCAGCATTGCCGCCAACCGCGTTTCTCGTTGCTGCATCCAGGTCATCGAGCGGTTCTATTGGTACACCAAGGTTTTGCAGGATCTGCGTTGCCTGGCGATTGATAATGGAAATGCTCCTGTCTCCGGCGGAGATAAGGATGACTCCCGACGGCAAACGCTCAAGGAGGAGCTCCATACGTGCCCTTGCCATATCCTGGGCGAACCTGGCGAGTTCTAGCGCAGCGTTGCGCTGCGCTAGCTGTGCCGTTCTTTCGATGACTTCAGCTTCAATACGTTCTCTGGCCAGCACATGTTCCGTTACGTCGTGGTAAATGACCACCGAGGCGAAGACATCCCCTAGCTCGTCGTGTATCGGCGCATAGGAGCGACTGAGTGTATAGTGTTGTCCATCTGCGCTAGTGAGCTTCACCTCGTCAATAAGCTTTACCCGTGTTCGCTCGTCAAGTTCCGATACAAAGTTAACCTTGGATTTGTAATCCTGGGAGAAAATAGCCTTGCTCTTTGCCAGTGCCTCGGTAATATGGAGGCCGATAACATCGTTTGTCCACCCTAGTAACTTGCGAATGGATTGATTCGCCTCAACCACGCGCCAGCGAGAATCATAGATGATGACGCCATCGGGTATAGCCTGCATGATGTATTCTCGCTGGCGCAGGTTCCGGCTGGCATCTTTCGCCAACTGGTCGATACGCAGAAACAGTCGAGCGTTTTGAATAGCGAGCCCGGCCTGTTGAGCAAATTGCTCAAGGAGTTCAACCTCTTCAGCCGGAAAGCCGCGTGCACGTCGATGGTATACTTCGATGGTACCGAGCACTCTCGTTGTATAGGCGTTCTTTGCCCTGTGTGTGCTGATACCGTCTCCCAAACGCCGGTTTAGCGTTGGCTCAAAGATTGGAATACCCAGGACGGAACCGGGACGGCGGGGAGTGCCTCCATCATCAAGCAAAGGAAGTTTCATCTCTGGTATCGTGCTGGTATCGTTAATAATAAGTGTTCTGCGATCACGAGCGACAAGGCCGAGTAACAGTTGCTCGCTCAACTGCGGGTGCCAGTCTTGTGAGCGGAGGTGCACGCCTTTCTGCGCTGCAATGGACACCGTAGATGGTTTGTCAGCGGCCATGTCTGTTTCGGCCCGTCCATCATGGCCAGCATAACGGTATTCGCTGCCCGATTCCCAGTCGTCGATGAGCAAGATGGCGCAGCGCGTCGATCCGACCATTTCTTGTACAGCCTGGAGGATTCGTTCGAGCACCAGAGGTAAAGCAAAAGGTCCAACGATGGCTGAGGAGATTGAATCGATGGCATTCACATAGAGTCGTGATCGTGCCAGTTCTGTTACATCCTCGATTGTGACGAGTATTGTGTGAACTGCATCGTAGCTTTCACGTCCTGAATCAGGTTCCTGTACCTCTCTCCGCTCGATTGTTACGCGCCAACTGGTGCGCCCGCGCCTTGCCAGGAATCCTTCGTAGGGAATATCGGGCCAGCTCATTCGGCGTCCCGTTGCGCATACCTGTTCTATGAACGGATGCGTTATCACCCATAAATCCTCCGGGATAACCTCGTCCAGGCGACGACCAATGACGACTTGAGAGAGCTGGAGTTGGTCAAGCAGCGAGAGCAGGTAGGGGTTGGCATACCGAATACGCCAGTTGGAACAGTCTATAATGGCGACCCCCACCGACATGTAGCGAAAAATAGATTCGAGTTGCACAGAGTGCTCTGGCCCCATGTCAATAAATTTCTAGTCACTCAGTGGATACACTGAAATTTAGTAAATGATACTCTTATTGTAGCATAAATGTTCAGGTCTCTCGCATCATGACAAATTTGTATCAACGGAACTATTCTGCTAAGATAAACTCGTGTCAAAGGCGCTGTTCGTATGTTTTTGGGTAGAGGATTTTAATTCTATGGATTTGCGTGGGAAGCGTGTACTGATCATGGGGTTGGGGTTGCAGGGATCAGGAATGGCGGCGGCTCGCTACGCGGCACAACAGGGAGCTATTGTACGTGTTACCGACTTGAAGTCGCCAGAAATATTGGCTCCAAGTGTTCGTGCCCTGTCAGGCTTACCGATAGCGTTTGTGCTGGGCGAACACCGCAATGAGGATTTTCTCTGGGCTGAAATGGTCATTCGCAACCCGGGCATCTCCCTATCTAACCCCTATGTACATCTCGCCTATGAACATGGCGCGAGCATCGAGATGGAGATCGCCCTCTTTTTTCTCGCCTGTCCAGGTCGCATCCTTGGTGTAACCGGCACGCGCGGCAAGACCACCACCTCCACGCTTCTTTACAAGATACTTAGCGAAAGCGGCGCTCCCACTGTCCTCGGGGGCAATGTAGCCGGGGTAGAGACGCTTTCATTGTTGCCGCAGATCACTCCAGAAACACTGGTCGTCCTGGAACTCTCAAGTTGGCAGCTCGAAGGGCTGGCTCCTCATAGAATCAGCCCGTCGCTGGCCATCATGACAAATGTCTATCCCGATCACCTCAATACCTACAGCGGGATGGAGGAGTATGCTGCGGCTAAGGCCAATATATTTCGCTTTCAACACCCTTCGGACCTGGCGCTTTTTAACTATGATAATCCCTGGACTCGTCGCTTTGGAGAAGAGGCCCTGGCGCAGACCTGGTTCACAAGTGTGGAGCTCGGTGGAAGCTTCAAACGAGGCTCTTCGACTGTTACTCCTTTTCTTTTGACTGATATCCCTCTGGTGGGTAAGCATAACCTTGAGAATGTGTTGCTGGCCACGACCGCGGCGCGCTTACTTGGCGTGTCGGATGAGGTCATCGCGGCTTCTGTGCGAAATTTTCGTGGCGTTGTCCAGCGGCTGGAAGAGATTGCTGTGGTGGACGGGGTGCATTTCATCAACGATAGCACCAGCACGACCCCTGTAGCAGGGAAGGTAGGAGTTGAGGCATTCTCCGGTCGCCCCATTGTGCTGGTCGCCGGCGGCAACTCCAAACAACTCCCGTTAGAGAACTGGCCTGCCACCATTGCTCGCAATTGTCGGGATGTGGTCTTGCTTAAAGGAACGGGCACTGAAGAATTAGTGCCTGCTCTGCGCGAAGAGGTGAGGAGGCAGGGAGTAAGTGACCCACTTCGCGGCATCTTTGACGATTTTACCGGGGCATTGGATACGGCAGTCTCCCTGGCACGACCAGGTGATGTTCTCCTCTTCTCGCCCGGTTTCACCAGTTTTGGTATGTTCCTCAATGAATTTGACCGTGGTGATCAGTTTACTGCTTTTGTACAGCGGCTCAAGCAGGTTTCGTAGCGCGGGTTGCGGTTCTTACTGAAGTTTGATAGACTAACAACTGGAAGGAACTGTGGTGGTAATGTGGGTTGTAAGCATTGTACATCGTGCTGTAATCAACGTCTCCCTGTTCCCTGTGCCGAGACTCAAAGATGAGCCTCAAAGGAGAAATATTTATGACAATGATGATGAGTCGTAAAGCCCTGGAAGAATATGGGCTTGTGAACTTAGGTAATATTAACTGGAATCTTTCGCCACCGGAACTGGTAGAGCATGCCCTGGCGCGCGGGGAGGGGGAATTAGCTTCAAATGGAGCCTTTGCTGCTACAACTGGCTCACACACTGGGCGCTCCCCTAAGGATAAGTTTATTGTTTCAAGCGAGGAGAATGCTGCAAAGATCTGGTGGGGTGAGTACAACCACCCTATGTCTCAAGAGAACTTTGATGCCGTGCGCAGCAGCCTTTCAGCTTATTTACAGGGGCGCGATGTCTATGTGCTTGATGCTGCAGCCGCTGCTGATCCGGATTATCGTATGCCTATTCAGGTCATCACCGAACTGGCATGGCATAATCTATTTGCCCGGCAGCTCTTCCTCCGTTCAAACGAGAGTGATTTGACCAGTGGCCGTCTGGGATTTACTATTCTCTGCGTCCCGAATTTTCACACAGACCCACGCGTCCTTGGTACACGTTCAGAAGCCGCCATCATTATTGACTTCGATGAACGCCTCGTGCTGATTTGTGGGACGCAATATGCCGGTGAGATGAAGAAATCGATATTTACCGTTCTCAACTTCATCTTACCCGCTCAGGGCGTCTTGCCCATGCATTGTTCCGCCAATGTGGGACCAAAAGGTGATGTTGCACTTTTCTTCGGCCTGTCAGGTACAGGAAAGACGAGCCTGTCGGCTGACCCCGGTCGCCGCTTGATCGGTGACGATGAGCACGGCTGGGGAGATAATGGCATTTTTAACTTCGAGGGCGGCTGCTACGCAAAGTGCATAAACCTGTCGCAGAAGTACGAACCACAGATCTGGAATGCTATCCGTTTTGGCGCCGTCTATGAAAATGTCGTGTTGAAAAAAGGGACCCGTGAGCCGGATTATAGCGATGACTCGCTTACTGAAAACACTCGCGCTGCCTATCCGGTTGACTACATCGATAATGTAATCGAATCAGGGCAAGGTGGGCATCCCAAAGCAGTCATTTTCCTCTCGGCAGATTCATTTGGCGTCCTGCCTCCAATCTCAGTATTGACCACAGAGCAGGCTATGTATTACTTCCTCTCTGGCTATACAAGTAAACTGGCGGGTACCGAGGCCGGCGTTACCACGCCGCAAGCAACCTTTAGCTCCTGCTTCGGTGCGGCTTTCTTGCCCTTACAGCCCATAGAGTACGCCAATCTGTTGCGCGAGCGTATTGAGAAGTATAGAGTGCGCTGCTACCTGATCAACACGGGATGGACGGGAGGCTCATTCGGAATTGGTCAGCGCATTAACATCAACTACACTCGTTCAATGGTGCAGGCAGCTATCAGCGGCGATCTGGATCGCGTTGAGATGGTCACGGATCCTATCTTTGGACTGCGTATGCCAACCTTATGTCCCGCTGTCCCGGGCGACGTGCTCATTCCACGCAATACGTGGCAGGATAAAGAGGCATATGATATGCAAGCAGCTGGCCTTGCCGCGCGCTTCAAAAAGAACTTCCAGCAGTTTGCGCTCCCTGACGATGAGGTGCGCAATGCAGGTCCCCGCTAAGTAAGCACAAATTACATGGGGGGCGGAGGGACTTTATCCTCTGCTCCCCCATGTAATTCGTGCGTTTCCCCTGCCACTTGGGCTATCCCTTGAGATCTTTTTTGTCTCGGCATACGCCGTATGAGATAATCGAACAAGGGGGATAGGCAAATGTTGAAAACACTGTTAATTCCCGTTCTTTTCTCTAAAGAGATAAAGCAAATGCATATATTACTTTATAATTTCTGTCGTATAAGGTAGAATAAAGACACAATATAGGCGAATGCCGGTGAGAACCTGCCAACTATAGGGATGAAGAGGAACAGGAAGATGAAACAGGGAAATGGTTCGGACCTGCTGGGTGCGAATGATCCGCGTAGCGCGTCAATTGGAATTATTTATGTCTCACCTGATGACGACCGTGAAAGTGTGTTAGCTGCTATATTGACGCAGGAAAAACTTGGTCGGAAGCAGATAGCTATTGTACTACCCAATAAAAATAAAGCCTTTCAGCGGCCGGTTGATTTTGATGGGCTGAAAAATATGCGCCGTAAACTCCAGGCTCAGCTTGTCATCGTAGCGCCGCAAGATTCAGGTCCGGCTGATTTTGCTCGCCAACGCCGTTTTACCTACTTTACATCATTAGAGAGTTACGCCAGGTCATTGCGCGCCGAAGAGGAGGCTTCGAAGGCGGAAAGAGAGAGCCGATGGCCGTTTGGCGGACGCGCTTCAAAAAAGCCAGCTGCAGCCGCCCAGGGCTTCGAGGCCTCAAATCCCTCCAACCTTTCTCATGACGATGCTGCTGCGCAACCTGCTGTTGAAGGTACCAGTAAAGAAGAGAGTGATCGGCATGCTGACAAGGCTGGAGCCCTGGGCACGGCAGCTGGTGTAGGAGCAGCCGCGTGGGCCGCCGACTCCGCACTGCAACCTCCTGCTCAGAGTGATCCTCCCTCCCCACATATGGATAATCAGGATGATTGGGATGAAGAGGCTGCCTTCGCCATGCCGGCTCCGCCCCCTCCCGCAGGCACCCAGGGGCAGCAGGAAGAAGGCGTACCGGCGC
The DNA here is from genome assembly GCA_005881295.1 of Chloroflexota bacterium. Classification (GTDB taxonomy): domain Bacteria; phylum Chloroflexota; class Ktedonobacteria; order Ktedonobacterales; family Ktedonobacteraceae; genus UBA11361. The sequence continues at coordinate 6,284 of VBHS01000006.1, read as the reverse complement.
CCCCTCCCTCTCGCCAGGATGCAGACGATGCAGCCGCTGAACCCGGTATTATTACCTTTCCTGTTTCACCTCGCGCAAAGAATACAAAGAAATTGCCACCAGAGAATGCGGATATACCCGATGATGAGTCAGGTGCCGCTGCCGTGCCAGCAGCGCGGAAACAACGATCTGGCAAGAGACCCGCGGCTGTCGCGGGCGTTCCTGTTGTCGTACCTCCATCTCCACCCTCTCCACCCCCTCCTGCAATGCCGGGGAGCGGTGGTACTGCAAGTCAACCTCCACAGCGCAGGCCACGCAATGGGTGGCAGTACTTGCTAATAGCCCTTGTGGTGCTGCTGCTGTTCTCATTGCTTCTCTGCGGTGGTATTGCGATAGCTGCCCCTGCCACCTGGCATTCATTTACCAGTACCGTCTCGAACGTATTGCCGGGAGCCTCTCCTACCGCGACGGTGACCATTACGCCAAAGAGCATAGTTGCACAAAACAAATATGTAATTACCGGTATAACTTCTGGCCAGCCCGACATTGCCAAACGCCAGGTGTCGGCGCGTCGACTGTCGTTCACGACTCAGCCGCAGTCAAAGACGGCGAGCGCCACTGGATTTGTGAACACGCCGGCAACCCATGCAACGGGGACGTTGACGTTCGTGAATGGCTCGTTCGCGCCCTATGGAGTCACGGCTGGCACTATCTTTACTGATGCGCATGGCGTGCAGATAGCCAACGATATCCTTGCCTATATTCCTGCTGCGGATCCCAATACTGGCTTTGGCCGTGTAACTGTACCGGCTCATGCCGTCACACCAGGATCGAGGGGAAACATCCCTGCTTTTGATTTTAGCAATATGATCTGCTGCGGAAATTCATCAGTTGAGGTGAGCAATACTGTCGCATTTACCGGTGGGCAAGACCCGCAGAAATATATCGCCGTGCAACAGAGCGACATTGACAATGCCGCCAAAGCACTCAAACAGCCGTTATTGCAAAGTGCGCTCTCTTCGTTAAATGGGCTGAAGCATCCAAACGAACAATTTGTTAAAACGCCTACGTGTGCAACAAATGTAACCTCCAATCATCAAGCGGGTGACAGGGCCACGAGTGTAACGGTGACGGTGACCGCAACCTGTTCAGGCGAGGTCTACGACCAGCTCAGTGCGAGAACCATAGCGGCGGATCTTCTTAAGACTGAGACGGACAAGAGTAATCCTGGATTTGCATTGACAGGCAATATCTTGACCACCATTATCCAGGCAATAGCCGATAAAAGTGGAAAAGTGACCATCGTCGTCGATGCGAAAGGCCTCTGGGTCTACCAGTTTAACAATGCCCAGAAGTCGCAACTGGCGGCTCTGATTGTTGGTAAAACACAGGCACAGGCGACGGCCATTCTCGCAGCTCGGCCAGAAGTGGGCAAGGTCGATAGTATTAGCATCTCGAGTGGAAATACACTGCCAACTGATCCGAGCAAGATAACTATTGTAGTGCAGAACGTACCCGGCATACAGGGGACACCAACAGGAGCACCGGGAGCAGGTACCCCGACTCCCACAAATACGCTTACTTCACCTGTTGCGAAGCCTTCGCCAAATGTGACGCCCGGAAAGTAAGACTGCTAGTAAAGGATATATGCCCTCGATGCTTTCTCTGGAAGGTAGACAGCTTGGAAATTACGATGTCATCCGCCGCATTCGTGTCGGCGGCATGGGGGCTGTCTATGAGGGGAAACAGCGCACCGCGTTTAATAGACGCGTAGCCATCAAGGTTATCCTTGGCAACTATGCCGCCGATCGCGATATGCGCCGTCGCTTCGCCCGCGAGGCGCGAACTGTCGCCAGGCTACATCACCCTCACATCTTGCCGTTGATCGAATACGGCGATGAGCAAGGCATCTTGTACCTGGTCATGCCTTTCATCGAGGGAGGTACACTGACGAGCTACCTGCGCCGCAGCCTGCCCGATCTCAACGAGGTTTCCGCCATCTACCAGCAGTTGCTGGATGCGGTCGAGTACGCACACGATGAAGGGCTAATTCACCGAGATATCAAATCCTCAAATGTCCTGCTGGAGCAGCGGCGCAGTGGTACTCCTCACGTCTATCTGGCCGATTTTGGGTTGGTACGCACTTCAAAACAGACTGAATTAGAGCAGGCTAGGAAACCTATTCCCCTGGACCAGGTGCCGGGGACGCCTCACTATATGGCACCCGAACAGACCATGGGCATTGTATCCACGTCGAGCGATATCTATGCGTTGGGTGTAATGCTCTACCAACTGTTGACAGGTGTATTACCTTATGACGATCCTGACGAGGAACAGGTTATCCAGATGCACCTGTCTGCGCCTATTCCTTCTCCTTCTGACCATGATGCCACCATCCCGGTTGAACTCGGCGAAGTGGTACGTACGGCTATGGCAAAGCGTGTCGAAGACCGTTACAGCAGTATAGCAGAGTTGCGCCAGGCTTTTTTGGCCGCCATCCAGTCTCCTGCAGATACAGCATTGCCAATAGAAAATAATTTCGTAGCTGACGAGATACTTCCCCCTGTTGTCCCCCCCGTTTCCACTCCCTTACAACCCATTGAGGCACCCGTTCCAATGCTCCTGGTTGAGCAGCGGCACAAAAGGCAGGTTTCGAACGAGGCCATTGCGCGAGGAAGACAGCACACTACGGATGATGTGCGCAGGAACAAGGTGCGCACCACAGAGCCTATCCATAGCCGGTGGGGAAAACACAGGCGTTTCACGGTATCGATTATGGCCGTGGTATTGGTACCGATCGTTCTGCTCGCCTTGCTACTTACACCCCGCTTGATAGGCATCAGCCTCTTTCCCGTAGGAGTTCCCTTGTTGGGAGCTGATCCAACCGCTACCGTAACCATCACTCCGCAAGCAAAACATCTCAGTGATACCTATATATTGACGGCTTCGTCACAGGTCAGCAAACCGGATGTGACTACGCGTGAGTTTCCTACTGGTTTAGTGCCAGGTTCGCTGACGGATAGCCGTACCGTGCCAACATCGGGCAGCGCCTTCGTTTCAGGACTGCAGGCCAGGGGCTACCTTCTTTTTGTGAATAGCGGTGAATCACCCGCCTTCGTACCGGCGGGTATTACCTTTACTACAACGCTGGGTGTTCCTGTTCAGACCACCCAGTCGGTAGAGGTGCCGCCGCAACAGAATGGTCAGAACGGGACCAGCACCGCTTCAGCCGTCGCAGTAAACGCGGGGTCGGTAGGAAATATACTCGTCAATACACTCGCCAGAAGATGCTGTCATGGTCTCTTTGTCAGCAATCCTGATCAGTTTAGTGGAGGTGCCGATGCCCACCTGGTACATGCCATCACTCAGGCTGATATCGATAGCGTGCGTGGCCAGTTGAGTTCAGAGCTACAGCAACGGGTGTTAAAGCAACTGGTGAATAAATTGGCGCCAGGGGAAGTAATGGTCCAACAGCCGGTTTATCGCACAACAGCCTCATCGGATAAACCTGTAGGAAGTCACGTAGACCAGGTCACCGTCCAGGTCACCGTCTCAGCCACCGCTGTTGTCTATAACCGCTCGCTCGCGGGAAATCTTGCCGTTCAGTTATTGGACGCGCAAGCGCACCAGACGCTGGGTAATAGCTACTTGCAGCAGGGCGCGCCTGCTGTCGGTATCCCTCGTGTCGTACAGCTAGGGAAGAACGGCGTAATTTATCTCGGTGTACCAGTACGCGAGGTTTGGGTTTATTCATTTTCACCACAACAATTAAACAGGTGGAAGCAAACTATCAGGGGAGCGACAGTGGACGCGGCACTTGCCTACCTCAATGCACAGGGAGGCGTCGAGGCAGTGCAGATCCATCTTCCCTTCGGTACCGATCACTTTCCTGCGAACGTTGATCAGATAAAAATCATGGTGGTGTGAGCAACTGACTTGCATGTGAATACATATGCTATACTGTTTCTGTCAAAGAACGTGCTGGCAGTGCAGCCTGGCACTATCTTGCATAAAAGACAAGAGGTATAGACAGGACAATGAGTGATAAAACAGAACACGCCATGGGCGAGATGCGCTATGATAAATCCATACTTGAGTTAATGGGCAATACCCCGCTCGTACGCCTCAATCGGGTTGCCAGCGATGTGCCGCCGCTCGTTCTGGCCAAAATGGAGATGTTCAATCCAGGTGGAAGTGTCAAAGATCGCATTGGACCCGCGATGATCGAATATTGCGAGAAGCGTGGCTGTCCCAGTAGCGTTCCCCACGAGTCTCCAGAACACTACAAAAATGTGGCCCACCGCCTGGCTGAAGAGATTCCAGGCGCTTGCTGTCCCGATCAATATTCGAATCCCGCCAATCCTGCTACCCACTATGCCACTACCGGCCCCGAAATATGGCGCGATACGGCAGGGCGCATTACAGCATTTGTAGCAGGTATCGGCACAGGTGGCACTATATCTGGCACAGGCCGCTATCTCAAAGAGCAGAATCCACAGGTAAAAATCATCGGCGCTGATCCACCAGGCTCGGTCTACTCTGGCGATACTCCCGGTCCATACATGGTTGAAGGTATCGGCATGGAGATATTTCCACCGAATTACGACCCCTCTGTCATCGATGAAGTGATTCGTATCGAGGATCGCTTCTCATTCTACTGGGCGCGCAGGCTGGCTCGCGAGGAAGGCATTCTTACCGGTGGATCCGCGGGAACCGCTTTAGGAGCTGCCCTCACATATGCACGGCATTTAACTGCCAATGACGTGGTCGTTGTGTTGTTACCCGATACCGGGCGCGGCTACCTGAGCAAACAGTTCAACGATACCTGGCTGCGTGAGAACAACATGTTCGTGCAGACCGAGACAATAGAGCCTACCATGCGCGATGTGCTGACGTATCGCCGCAGCCACACACGCACCATGCCGCTCGTCGTCAGTGTGAGGCCGACCGACTCAGTCGCTGACGCGGTTGAACTGTTGCGCCGCTACGGTATAAGCCAGACGCCGGTCATGCAAGACGGTCACATGGTTGGGAGCCTCACCGAGAACCTGCTGCTGCGCTATTTCGCCAGCGGCGAATCGCTGGCCGCAGAGACCGTGAGCAACCTGCAAGGTCCCCCGTTCCCACAATTGCCGGCCGATGCGCTGGCACAGGAGGCCTATACCCTGTTCACCAGCGGGCAGTCGGCAGTAGCCGTCATGAATGGCGATCTCCTGGAGGGTATTGTGACAAAGAGCGATCTTCTGGAGTTCTGGGCGCATAATCGCAGCGGAAAATAGGTTTTGCTAATGACGTAGCGGAGTTAAGAGGCGTCTTCAGGGAGCAAGGTATGGGCCATTTCTGGCCGCTACCGCTGCTGAAGGCTCCACTGAGTTTATTCTGTACAAGAAGGTTGGACAGCCGGATTACCAGCATTCAATCAGGTTTCCTAAATTTCCCAGTTCAAAGGTATATATCTCCTTAAAGAACACTTTGCCCGGAATAGTATCGTGAACCAGGTTATATGGCAACTAACAAATAAAGGGCATAGTGGGGGAGTAAGATATCTATGCCCACAGTGTTGAGAGTGGATGGCTATCGGTTTTTCTTCTACAGCAACGAGGGAAATGAACCAGTGCATATTCATGTGCAAAAAGCAGAGAAATATGCTAAATTCTGGCTGGACCCTATTCAAGTAGCCGAATCAATGGGCTATAATAGTAAAGAGTTACAACGCATACAGAACATCATTAAGGAACATGAGAAACTACTCAGGGAGGCATGGAATGAGCGTTTCACCAAATAAGACAGCACAAGCTAAAAGTCTCTATTTTGATGCAGAGCGATTATATGTTCGTCTTACTGATGATCGCGAGATCAGTGCTCCTCTCGATTGGTTTCCACGTCTGCGCAACGCCACTGAGGAACAACGCCAGCAATGGGAATTGATTGGCTGCGGTTCGGGCATCCATTGGGAAGCCATTGATGAAGACATCTCTGTCGCTGGTCTGCTAGGATTGCCGAACGATTAAGCAAATTGATGGCTTGCTGCTCTCTAAAGGTCAGGAACAGCAAGCCCATGTGTGCCCAGCGTCAGGGAAAGTTCCCCACCGTAGTGAAGATCGTGTTCGATAATGTGCCAGATGATCCAATGGCGAGAAAACACTTCATCGCGTCGCGTGAAGGTCTGCTCCAGGTGTGGAACTGTCCAGCGTGTAAGCCCATCTGGATCATCCATCAGGTGATCTCATGGTCACTCTGCCTACCCTATGATCGCCGACCAGAGAACGCCAGGAACTTTCCACGGTGAAGGTGAAACCTCCAGA
>VBHS01000117.1 GCA_005881295.1 Chloroflexota bacterium | reverse complement strand
TAAGCCTGATCCGCAGAGGCTTTGTGCTATCGCGCAGGCTACTGATGTACATGTTGTCGCCGGCTGTGGCTACTATCGACAACCGCTTCTGACGGAAACATTACATGACCGAAGTACTGAGGAGATTGCTGACGATCTCTTGCTGTGGCTAAATGAAGGCATGTATGGTACGACGATTCGTGCGGGTTTGATGGGAGAGCTGGGCACCAGTTCTCCTATTTACCCATTTGAGGAACGCCAGCTGCGTGCGGCGGCCCACGTGCAACGCATTACGGGCGCGAGTATTAATGTTCACCCGTTGACCTGGGGGTACGAACACCTGCGCATTCTTGCTATACTAGAAGAAGAAGGCGCTGACCTCTCACGCGTCGCTATCAGTCACTGCGATGAACTGGTTGAGCCAGCATGGCACGAGCGAATAGCGGAGCGAGGAGCCGTGCTCTCATTTGATACATTCGGCTCGGAGGCGTATTTTGATCGTAGTTTCGCGCAGGAGCCACGCGACACCGATCGCATTCAATGTGTATTACGTTTGCTAGAAAAAGGGTACGGATCACAGTTGACATTGGCGCACGACATTTGTACACGGACCCAGTTCCATCGCTACGGTGGTTGGGGTTGGGATCATTTACTGCGCAATATTGTACCTCGCCTGCGTCACGCGGGAGTTTCGCAAGAAGAACTCGACACTATATTCATTGAAACCCCCAGACGATTACTAACACTTCAAGGTGACTGATCTTATGCTTTATCCCAGCTACCTCAATCTTTATGAAACAGGCGAACTGGCTGAGCGTGCAGCTGCGGCCTGGGAAATCCTACGCAGTTGTACTATCTGCCCGCAAAACTGCCGCTGTAATCGCATCGCCGGGAAAACTGGCGTGTGCCATTCGGGAACAGAGGCCATTGTCGCTTCCTGGAATGTTCATCGACGTGAAGAGCCACCGATCAGTGGAACACGGGGCGCAGGAACTATTTTCTTTGGCTACTGCCAGGCCCGCTGCACCTATTGCCAGAATTTTTCACTAAGCCAGGGCGGGCTGGGTCACCGCGTAGGCCCTGAACGGCTGGCAGACATGATGCTCTACCTGCAAAAGAAACGATGTCACAACCTGGACCTGGTCACCCCCACTCATTTCGTGCCACAGATACTAGCAGCGCTCGTGATTGCTTGTGACAAGGGGCTTACACTGCCAATTGTCTATAACTGCGCAGGCTATGAAAACCTGGAGACGCTCAAATTGTTGGACGGCGTTGTCGATGTATATCTGCCTGACGCCAAGTATTCTGACAATAAAAACGCGCTGCGTACTTCGAAAATGCCCCGCTATGTAGATCATAACCAGGCGGCGCTGCGCGAAATGCGGCGACAGGTTGGCCCACTCCAACTCGACGAAGAGGGTATTGCGCAGCGGGGGCTGCTCATACGACACCTTGTCATGCCCGAGGATATATCGGGAACACGCGAAGTGCTGCGCTGGATCGCGGAAGAATTGGGGCCAGATACCCCTGTCAGTCTGATGGATCAATATTTCCCTGCCTGGAAAGCAGTGAATGACCCGGTACTCAACCGCCGCTTGACATGGGAGGAATACCGGACAGCTATAGATGCCCTGGAAGAATTTCAGTTGGATGCCGGTTACGTCCAGGAAGACCTGATGGAGCTGGATACTACGTCTACGGTATAGAAGGAATCACTTAGCTGAGTCGTGCTATAATCTTAACAAAGTAATGAAAACGTCTATTTTCTTGAAGAAAAAGGGTCGGTACCTGGAAGACAATGTACACTGTGTACAAACTGTTACTTCAACCAGCACATTTCTAGGGACAGGAAAAAGAGAAATGTGCCTGGAGGTACCTGAAATGGAGAACCATTATGAACGACACGGCCACTTTGAGCCGCCTTTTTGCCGGTATCCAGTCTGACCTTGACCAGGTGGATGCCACTTTTGAGGAGAGAGCGACATCGGGACTAGACATCCTCAATTCCGCATCAATGCATGCGCTTGGATCGCCCGGTAAACGGTTGCGAACGGCTCTCACATTACTCGCAGGCAAGATGAAAACGTATCGCTTTGATAAGCTGCTGCCCTTGAGCGTCGCCTTTGAGATGGTACACCTGGCGACGCTTATTCATGATGACATAGTAGATAACGCATTGACGAGGCGCGGCAATCCAACGGTCAACGCCCTTTGGGGAGATAATATTGCGATCTTGCTCGGCGATTACTACTTTGCCAAGACTGCAGGCTTGATTGCCGATATTAACGATAACCGCATCGATCATCTTTTTTCAGATACAGTGGCGACGGTCTGCGAAGGCACGATCATGGAGATGATGACCGCCGGGCGCCTCGATCTGACTATTGAAAGTTACTATGAGAAAATCAATCACAAAACTGCCTGCTTAATTGCCGCGTGTTGCAAAGGTGGAGCGATTGTCAGTCAAGCCTCGGACGAGGAAATCAACCTGTTTTATGAATATGGCCTGAACCTGGGTATTGCTTTTCAAATCATTGACGATATTCTGGATTATACCGAAGACCAGGCGACAATTGGGAAACCCGCTGGTAATGACCTGCGCCAGGGTATGGTCACACTGCCTTTGATTTATGCGTTGCAGGAACAGCCACGCAATGGATATTATCAAGCGGTTCACGGACTGCTGAATGGTTCATCTCAACGAGAAGAAGATTATCACTCGGTTATCAATTGGGTTACTGGAGGGGCGGGCGTAGAGCATTCACGAGCTGATTCCTTCGCTTATGCAGATAAAGCACGTGCGGCATTATACCACTTCCCACCCTCACTGGACCGTCAAGTATTAGATGATTTGATCGATTTTGTCGTCTCGCGCAATCATTAACTGGCAGGTCTCGCCACGCTTGCCTAGAAGAAACCACGGCTAAAGACGATGACCAGCACCAGACATACTAAAATCGCGCCGAGCCAGAAGGCAGCCTGGAGCATATCGTTGTGTTCTTCGAATGGAGGTAATTGCTCTGGGCGAGGCAGCAGGCTTTGATCTTCTTCGTCATCGACGGATGCTAGCGACTTCAACGCCTGAGCCACACTATCAGGAACCTGCTGCGCGGGAGCATGATCAATTTTTTGTCCACTTTGAACGCCATGAGAAACATGGATTGCAGGTTGTTCAAGGTGTTGTCCAGAACCAGGGACGAGGGTACCGCTGACTGAACGCATGGCCAAAAGATCCTGGCGCAGTTCAGAAGAACGTTGATAGCGTTGGCTAGCAATAGGGCGCAGCCCTTTCCCCAGGATGTTATCAAACTGCGGTGAGATTTTGGGATTGAGCCGTTGCGCTTGAGGGATACTGCCGCTGACGCCTGTCGGCAAACTACCAGTGACAGCATAGTATGCAGTCGCCATCAATGAATACAAATCGGAGCGTACGTCTATGACGCCGCGCACAAATTCTGGTGCGGTATATGCTGAGAGCCGTGTCCGATCAATGCCAGCTACAAATTGTGCCGCACTTCCGGCCAGGACGATGGAGAAGTTGGTTAGAATATACTGCGAACCCGAGCGCCCCACCAGAATATGCTCTGGACTAATGAGACCATGCACCATTGGCGGGGATTGCTGCGCGAGTAGCTCCAACACTTCGGTCATTTGCAAGCTGCACTCGATGACTTCTTGTTCCGCCATTGCTCTTCCGGTACGGCGCATACGATTTAACAGGGATTCACCTTGAACTGATTCAAAAACAAAAAAATTCCGTCCACGGTCGCTGAAGGCATCCCAAAGGGTAGGAATATGAGGATGCCGACCAACCGAAGTCAATGCCATCGTTGCAGTCCGCAAGATAGATTGCACGACGACGGAGTTGCTTTCAGGCGTCACGAGCTCGCAGATCATTACCTGTGAAGCCCCACGTTGAGCATCCTGTGCTATCCACGTTGCCTCATAGACACCTGATAGCCAGTCTTGTCGCTCTTGAAGTTCATATAAGCGGTAGCGACCGCCTCGTAAGATGGTGCCGGGCAGAAGAGCCTGCGTATCAGCACCTGATGCCCTGCTTCCACCCTGAGTTGTTGTTTGGCCAGAATTGGCCGGGGCTTGAGGGGCTGATCGACGCTGCAAATTATGCTCAAAACCAGGGATTGACCCTGGTGCTCTAGAGTTAATGGGGCGTGTAGTGGGTCCCAGTGGCCGGGAAGAGGAAGAAGAAGGCTGTGGCGTATTCGGCGACACGATTGATCCTCGTGAGGAGGGGGAAGGTTGGGAGGGCGGATTATTAGGAGCTCCAGGTGAACTAGCTGGCTGTTGCCTGTTCGCTGGCGAGCCATTCGATTGCTGTGAACTACTGTTCTGTGGAGGAGAAGAAGCGGTACGTCCCAGCGGCCCAGACTGACTGGGCATCCGTATCACGAGACCACAACGTGTACAAGGGCTCTTGCTTGCATCCCACTCATTCCCACAACGCGGACAAATCATGATGAACCTCTCTCTACGTACGAGAAATAGGATTTCAGGACGTAGCTGTACAGTATACGAGTACAAGCGCTCATCCGGCAATAGAACTCGTACGCATCGGATATCAGAAAAAGTGCTTCCCTCAGTTAACAAATAAAAATCCGGGGTAATTCCCAAAGTACCTCGGAACCATGCAATGGAGAATTAAGAGCATGTTCTGGGCTGAGTATAGAGGGAAACACGCATGAAT
>VBHS01000116.1 GCA_005881295.1 Chloroflexota bacterium | reverse complement strand
TCGCTGTCGCAGGACAAAACATAGACGATGTTATCTGTGACACGCTGCAGCGCATGCACATTGACCGCTACGAGATTCTGACGCTCTATTATGGCGAGGATGTCACGGCACAAGAGGCGCAGGAAACTGCGAAGCGCATCAAAGGGCAATACTCCCATATCGAGATCGAGGTCGTTGACGGCGGGCAGCCCTACTATGCCTATATCCTCTCAGTGGAATAATCACGGGTGTAGCCACCGTTTATGATATCATCTCGACTTATCAGGATAGCATAGTATCAAATGGAGGTAATTTATGGTGGTGCGCATCGTCACCGATAGTACCAGTGATATTCCACTCGAAAAGGCAAGAGCCCTGGGTATTAAGATTGTGCCCCTCACCGTTTTTTTTGGCGAACAGGCTTATCTGGATGGCATAGAACTGGATAATGCGGCTTTCTATAGCAAGCTGCGGACAAGCAAACAATCACCGCGCTCCTCGCAGCCTCCACCCGCCGCTTTTCAAGAAGCGTACACACGGCTGATTAACGAGGGAGCTGATGGCATCCTTTCAGTGCATCTCTCCTCGAAACTCAGCGGTACTTATCAATCTGCCTGCACTGGTCGAGATGCACTTCCAGACGATATGAAGAAGATTCCCATCGAGGTCGTTGATTCTCAGATAGTCAGCCTGGGAATGGGAGTACCCGTCATGCATGCCGCGGAAGAGGCACAGCAGGGTCTGTCTCTCGCTGAGCTGAAAACACGCTTGCTCGACCGCCTTGCCCGCACAAGGGTGTTGTTCGTACTGGACACACTGGAATATTTGAAGCGCGGAGGACGTATCGGCGGAGCAGAGGCATTACTGGGCAACATGTTGAGCGTCAAACCCCTCCTCACGTTTAAGAACGGCGAGATCATCGCGCTGGAACGACCGCGCACTCGCAGCAAGGCATTTGCACGGATCGCGCAGCTGGTCAATGAAATGGGTGAAGTGGAAGAGATGGACATCATTGAATCGGACGATGAGGTCGGTCAACAGCTGATCCAATCACTGAAAAGCATCTATTCCGGTGAGATTCCCGCTTACAAGCTTGGGGCGGTGCTAGGCGCCTATGCAGGTCCCGGCGTGGCTGGCGTGATGGTCATCACAGCACATTGAGACAGTTTGCACAGAAATGTAGTACGAATCTCCAGGCGGCAACATGAGTATTCAAATTGAATTGAACAACGCTTCCAACCATTGACTATCATGAAACTCTCACGTACAATAGTAGTACTGAGTGAGAACCAGTATGAACTGGTTTGTCATTCTCATACCCGGGCCTAGAAACTGACTGTCAGAACTGAACGTATCTATCTGTAGTGTGTGTTCTCTGTATCACGTAGTTCGTTTTTTGTGTGAAAGGGCAAGCGCGAGCGTAGCCCCAACAAAAGTTTGTTGAAAGTTGCCAACAAGAACGGCGTAATCTACGAAGGAGGAACGACTGTGGGAATGTTACGGGTGATGTCAAGGCGCGGAGATGATCGTGTCACCTGGGACGAGCAGAAAGTTCTAGCGGGCGACCCCGAAGCAACTGCTGCTGTTCGAGAGGCCGAACGTATCTTTAGCCAGGAACGGACAAAAGGAGCCACTGCATTCCGAGTTGAACCTGGGAAACCGACACAGCGCATTGAGCAGTTTGACTCCACTGCCGAGCAGATTGTCTTGGTCCCGCGAGTCGTTGGCGGATGAGCTTCATCACTCAGGTGTTTGCAACCCTGGGTTGGATTGTCATCGCTCCCCTCGCTATCTCACCATTAGTATGGTTACTCTTACAGCCATACTTCAGGGGGTGGTCGCGCGCGGAACGACGAGCGGCTGATCTTTTACGCGATACGCTTACACCAGAGCAATTTCGCCAGCTTGTATGGCGAGGCTACCTTGAGGTTCCAAGCCCTACTGAACCACGGCGTGTGTATCGTGTGCCACGAACAAAGGGCTATATCCAGGTAATTGAAAACGGCCGTGCGGTCATGCGCCTTTGTGTACAACCGGTAGAATGTTTGCCCGATGCGGATGTTGTTGTACTTCATAAGCTTATGATTGAAGCAAATGAAGAAACGTATCTCCAAAAGGCGAACAAGTACGTATGCATAGAATAGAAAGGTATTTCGTCACACCTGCGCCTGCGGATACCCCTGTCCTTCTAGACACGGGGAGGAAGCAGGCGTTGCTCGTCGTGGGGCAGATGTGGAGCGGGTCCCTTTGCTCGTTGTCGACTTTTTCCGTTCTTTAGACCAACCAGGAGCGGAAGGCGACCCATGTGAACAGCTGGCAGTCCTTCACCTTGGCACCCTGGGTGAGCCTCTTGTTCGTCCGGTAGGCATGGAGGCTGATCGTGTTGCGCTTTCGATCATATCCGCTCTCCCAATCCTAGATACATCTAGATATGGGCCGTTCCCTGTCATGGGAACGATTTGATTTCTTGGAAGCTGATTCCTGTTGCAGAATCCGTCAGCGGCCCCCGGAGAGTAAATCCTAGACCGTTGAACCGCCAAGTCCACCGCGAGGAAACCTCCCGGCGGCCCGAGCAAGGCAACTCCAGAGCCTTGAATGTGCGCCTCAAGCCGTTACGTGCGGCGTTTTCGTCTCGGATAGGATGACGTGTGCAGCCAGGGCCGGGACAGTCCCACTCGCGGACCTCGGGAGGAATGCCGCCCTCGACTACGTAGCCGCAATCGTGGCATGTCCGGGTGGACCCGCCTTCGGCCCATTCGAGAACCTGTTTGCCTGAGCGTAGCGCTACCCAGGAAAGCACCTGCTTCAAGCGCCGATTCAAGGATTGGTTGTTCATGGAGCGGCGCATCTTGCGCGTGATCCCGCCCCCGTGGGGAACATAGTCCCCGATGCCCACGGCATCGTAGTCGTGATAAAGTCGGTTGGCCACCGTGTAGAGAAACTGCTTGGTCTGTTCTCGCCGTTTCCGATACACGTCCTGGAGCCTCGCGTTCAAATACCGCCAGCGTCGCGAGGGCAACCAGAACAGGGAGCCATCCGGGCGGGTCATGCGTTTGGCTTGCTTCTTGCAGCGATCGCGTTTGGCCTTGAGTTGGTCAATGCGTTCGTCCAGGGTCTTCAGAAAATAGGGGGGGTGGATCTCGGTCGCCTTCCCATGACTATCCACGGCATAGGCGAAATTTTTGTGATTGGGATCGAGGGCAACCACTTTCGTCGGCGAGAGTGGTTGCCTGTTGGGCAGCTTGCGCTCGACCGTGAAGACGACTGAGTAGAGGTGTCCCTCTTTGACAATGCGGCACTGGCGGATATGGTCGTGATTAACCCAATGGGGCAGCGCCTCAGCAAGGGTGAGGGTCAGCTTGAGTTGCTTGCCTCCTTCATCCCGGCCCAAAGAAAGGGTGAGGCAACGTCCCTCCAATTGGTAGCCTTTCCAGGGTTCGTCATCCTGCAGCGAAAACCAGGAGCGTTTCCAGGCGCGAAAGCGCGGCCAGTTCAGCGCTTTGGCCCGCCGCCTATGCTTGCCATCCTGATACGCTCTGATCGCTTGTGAGAGGCGCAGAGCCGCGTTT
>VBHS01000115.1 GCA_005881295.1 Chloroflexota bacterium | reverse complement strand
ATACCTTCTCACTACGATTTAGTAAATGCTTCCATACTGTTATAACAACCCATTTCTTTTACATTTGTATTCTTCTCCATAAAGGTGCTATCATGAAGTAATACATACACACATTGGATGTGTCGGGAAGTCCTTGGTAATCGTGTTAATTACAAGAAGCTAGTATAACGTAACAAAAGATAGCAAGATTGACACACTAAAGGGATCGCCTGCCGTGGCCCTCCCAGGAGGAGAAATCACATGACCAATCCATTGCTACAACTCAAAGCACTGGGACAGAGCGTCTGGTACGATAACATTGACCGCTCACAACTCGTTTCCGGCCAGTTCAAGCGTTTGCTGGACGAGGACGGCATCTGTGGCGTCACCGCCAACCCCACCATTTTCGAGAAGTCGATTAGCTCCGGTCACGCCTACGATGAGCAAATTAACCAGCTTATCAGAGAGGGCAAGAGTACCAATGAAATCTACGAAGCCCTGATCATCCAGGATATTCGCACAGTAGCCGACATACTCCGCCCTATCTACGACTCGGCCAATCGACAGGACGGTTTAGTCAGCCTCGAAGTCTCGCCCGACCTGGCACACGACACCGAGGGAACGCTCTCAGAAGTACGCCGGTTCTGGAAAATGGTTGATCGACCCAACCTGATGATCAAGATACCCGGAACCCCGGAAGGTATTCCCGCCGTTCTCCAGGCCCTGACCGAGGGCATCAACGTCAACATCACGCTTATCTTCTCGATCAGTACCTATCGGCAGGTCGCCGAGGCGTTCATTAGCGCCCTGGAAGCTCGCCGCACCGCTGGCGAAGATATCAGCCACATGGCCTCGGTTGCCAGCTTCTTCGTCAGCCGCGTCGATACCCTCGTTGACAAGCTGCTCGAAGACAAGGTCAAAGCCACCAGCAATACTACCGAGCAACAACACCTCAAATCGCTCGAGGGCAAAGCTGCAATCGCCAACGCGCGCCTCGTGTACCAGGATTTCAAGAAAATCTTCAATACGCCCCGCTTCGCAGCGCTGAAACAGGCCGGTGCCTACGTGCAGCGACCGCTCTGGGCCAGCACCAGTACCAAGAACCCTGCCTACCGCGACGTACTCTACGCGGAAGAACTCATCGGACCCGACACAGTGGACACCATGCCACTCGAAACCATCGAAAACTTCCGCGACCATGGCCGGGTGCGCTTAAGCATCGAGGACAACCTTGAAGAAGCCCACCAGGTTTTTGATGCCCTCGAGAAGATCGGCATCCATTACGACCAGGTAACAAAACAGCTGCAGGACGAAGGCGTTCAGAAATTCGCCGATTCCTTCCACACATTGTTTGAGGGAATTGCCGAAAAACGAAAAGCCATCGAAACACAACAAGTCAAAAGCTAATCGTTATTCATAATATGCAGGGGCGACCATCGCGGTCGCCCTGGTGAGTCAGGTGGTCACCCTGGAAATCGGTGGCCATAGCGCGTAAACAAGTGTAAAATGAATTATTCTCTACCTGATAGTTAACTAGGAGACCGCCAATGCCTCATCGAAGCGTAGTCGAGGCTCCAAATCCCCTTCGAGAGGGGCTACGTATTAAACAAACTACCGAACCCTGTGCCATGGTCATCTTCGGTGCAACCGGAGATCTTACACACAGGAAATTGCTGCCGGCACTCTATAATTTAGCGCTGGAGCATCCACTTCCCGCAGGGTTCTCTGTAGTCGGTTTCGCCCGCCGCCCCTATACCGATGAAGATTTTCGCCAGCAGGCCCTCGAATCAATCAACTCGTATTCTCGTCAGAAACCTGTCAACCCGCAGGTCTGGGAAAACTTTGCCGCTGGTATTCGCTATTTGCAGTCAGCCTTTCACGATCCAGCTGGCTATGAAAGACTGAATAACCTGCTCAATGAACTTGACCAGGAGCGTGGTACCTCAGGCAATCGCATTTTTTACCTTTCAACCCCGCCCAGTCAATATCCTGAAATCATCCAGCACCTCGGGGCCGCGGGGTTGAATAAAAACCGCAAAGGCTGGACTCGTATTATCATCGAAAAACCCTTTGGACGCGACCTCGCCTCGGCACGTGAACTGAACCGCCAGGTCGCCAGGGTCTTCCGCGAGGAACAGGTCTATCGTATCGACCACTACCTCGGCAAAGAAACCGTCCAGAATATCCTTGTTTTTCGTCTGGCCAACGGCATTTTTGAACCTGTGTGGAACCGGCGCTATGTTGATCACGTGCAGATCACCGTCGCGGAAAACCTCGGCCTGGAGGGCCGGGGCGCCTACTTCGAAGAGGCCGGGTCGATTCGCGATATGATCCAGAACCACATGCTGCAACTGCTCACGCTGGTATCTATGGAACCTCCCATCGCCTTTGATGCCAACCCCGTACGCGATGAAAAGGTCAAGGTCTTGCACGCACTTCAGCCCTTAATTGGCCGCGACGTGCTCACCAACACTATTCGCGGGCAATATGGCCCCGGATGGGTCGGCGGGAAACAGGTGCCCGGCTACCTGGAAGAAAATGGTGTCTCACCTACCTCGTCCACTGAAACCTTTGTCGCGATGAAGATCTTCATCGATAACTGGCGCTGGGCAGGTATCCCATTCTACCTGCGTACCGGCAAACATTTACCGAAGCGCGTCACAGAAATCGCCATTCAATTCAAACAGGCGCCTCTCATCCTCTTCAAGCGCAGTGAAGCACACGGCCAGATTGAACCAAATGTTCTGATCTTGCGCATTCAACCCGATGAGGGCATTTCACTCAAGTTTGGGGCCAAGGTACCAGGTACTGAAATGCAGATTCGCGCGGTCAACATGGATTTCTTCTATGGCTCCTCCTTTGTGCGCGAACAACCCGAGGCATATGAGCGCTTGATCCTTGATTGCATGGTGGGAGACTCCACCCTTTTCACACGTCACGATGAAGTTGAGGCTGCGTGGACCTTCATACAGCCCATCCTCGACGAATGGAAAAATGAACCGCGTGATACTATCTACACATACGAATCCGGTTCATGGGGTCCACAAATTGCTGATGAGTTCATCTGGAGAGATGGGCGCCGCTGGCGCCGCCCGTAGGTAGGGCATCCTATGTGGGTGCCCTTGATGGGGTATCCACATATTTTTCTCCTTCCTTCCGGAGGACAGAAAACAAAAAATATTGCCCTTGACAACGTCATTATTGAGATAATACCCTAGAACAAAGTCGTTCTTGTCGATGAGGGGATACTGTAATGGAGGCAACCAATAGCCTGAAGCCACGCATACCATGGGCGGGAAAATCGGTCAACCTGGAAAACGTCGAGGAGGAACTCTCCCTCTTGTGGAAAATTTCTGCCGATAACATGCGTACCGGTCAGAATACACAGGTTCGTACCAGCATATTAAACCTTGTCATCTGCGCCCCTGACCTCGAGTCAGCGCAAAATGCCAGCAGGTTACTTCGCGACTTATCCAGTACACATCTCGCACGTGTCACGATTATCATTCTCGATCGCACTGACACAACTTCCGCCTCTATCTCCACGTGGGTTACCCTACGCTGTTTCTCCGTAATTTCAGACTTAATGCGTCACTGTTTTGAACAAACGACGATCCTGGCAACAGGCTCCGCCGTTCGTTCTATCGGCAACATTATGCAACCTCTGCTCAAACCTGACTTACCGATCTATCTCTGGTGGTTAGGTGAACCACCTGGCGACGACCCCACCTTTCTCAAACTTGTAGAAATCAGCAACAGGGTCATCGTCGATTCGACCAGTTTCTTCAACCCGGAGCAAGATATTCTTACCCTGTCATTGCTGCACCAGAACTTTCCCGAATATGCTCTGAGCGACCTGAACTGGGGCCGTATCACACCGTGGCGAGAATTGGTTGTGCAGTTCTTCGATGTGCTGGAATACAGGCAATACCTGTCAGGCATCACCTCCATAGAGATCGAACACGCTGCCGCCCCGTTCGCGTCTCCTACACGTACCGAGCTTGGGGATGTCTCACCCAACCCTGCCTGTGCCTTTCTACTCGCGGGCTGGCTGAAAGCGCGCCTGGACTGGTCTCTCGTGGCAGACTCTATGGAAAACGTTCGCGACACCCCCAGCGGCACATACCACTGGCAAATGGCACCTGCAACGGTCCCGCAAACCACCCGCGCGCTCGGTTCCACACGCATCAAAACAGG
>VBHS01000114.1 GCA_005881295.1 Chloroflexota bacterium | reverse complement strand
AAAGGCAAACCAACCATTGAACAGGCCATCGCCTTAACTGCACGCTTCCCCGTCTTCCTGGCAGCGTTTCATCGACTGCGCAACGGCCAGGAACCTCTGGAATCTCGCTCAGAATTAGATCATGCCGCCAACTACCTTTACCTGTTAAACGGCAAACAGCCTGAGCAACAACACGTCAAAGCCCTGGATGCCTACCTGGTTCTTTTGGCAGACCACGGCATGAACGCATCCACCTTCACCGCCCGTGTCGTGGCCAGCACCGAATCCGACATCGTCTCAGCGACCGTCGCCGCCGTTGGTGCACTCAAAGGCCCGCTCCATGGCGGTGCACCCTCAAAGGTGATCGACATGTTAATAGCGATTGGCACAATAGAAAATGCCGAGAACTGGCTGCGCAACGCCTTATCAATAGGGCAGCGCCTGATGGGCTTCGGCCATCGCATCTACAAAACCGAAGATCCGCGTGCTGAAGAACTGCGCGCCTTAGCCCGCCTGGCCGACCCCCAGGAATTCGTACTCGCTCGCCGCGTCGAGGAATTGGCGTTAGCCCTGTTAGAGGAACAGAAGCCAGGACGCCGCCTCAATACCAACGTCGAATTCTATTCCGCCGTCCTGCTCTCCTCCGTCGGGCTGCCAGGAGACCTCTTCACGCCGACCTTCGCCGTCAGCCGCGTCTCTGGTTGGACCGCCCACATCCTGGAACAGGTCGGCAACAATCGCCTGACTCGCCCCGAAGCCGACTATGTCGGCCCAACGGACGAACATTTCGTGCCCCTCGACGCACGATAAAAAAAGAACGAGAGCAAAACCTACGTATTGTAGGTACTTGCCTCGTACCCGTAGGGGCGGGGGAAGGGTTGTGTGGGGAGGGGACGCTTGCGTCGCCCCCGAATAGGCGTCAAGTGAAGAAAAAAGGACGGGAAAAACGAGGTTTCTTCCTCCTTCACTTGACGCCTATACCTGAGCTGCCCACGGACCCCAACCCCCTCATCTATACAACAAATATCCCGCCAGCCCCGCAAGACCCAGAATAATCAAAATGTTTACCTTGCGACTCAAAGCAAGCCCGAAGGCACCCACAGCTATCAGCAGCCCTTTCCAGTCTACTCCAGGCTGGTGCAGAATAGTCCAGACTACAGACAAAAGTAGCCCTACAACCGCGAGTGACACACCATGCATCGCCCCTTGTACCCACGTTCTTTGCTCGATACGTGTGTAACCGGCCGAAATGACAAGCACCAGCAGCGCGGGGAGGGTGATAGCAATCAAAGCCAGGGCCGCGCCGGCAATGCCATACGTGAAATAGCCCAGGCTGATTACCCATAATCCATTAGGGCCAGGGCTGATCTGACCAATAGCAATGGATTGTCCAAAGTAAGATTCTTTAGCCCAACCGTTGGCTAAAAGGTCCTGGTGTAGGCTGGGTAAATTACTGAAGCCGCCCGTTGAGAAGAGCGAGGCTTTCAGGAACAGGAGAAAGTAGATGAGAGGATTGATCATTGCTATTCCCCCTGCTCTTCTTCATCTTCAGGCAGAGGAGAACCCCGTCCAGGTGAAAAGAAGAGTGCACCCAGGAGAATAGCGCCGAGTATCACAATAATCACCGAGAGCTTCAAGAGAATAATGGCAAGCGCACAAGCAATCATCAGAACCCCACTTGCCAGCAAATAGAGCACCCCTTCTTTATAGCTCCTGCGGATAAGAGGTAGCGCAAAATTAAGTCCGACAATCAGCATAATTCCACCTGTCGCCGGTATCACGCCTCGTAAAACCGCCTGGACCGCCGCAACATTTTCTACTTGTAGAAACGTAGCCGCCAACAGGCACGTGATCGCTGCACTCGGCAAGAGCAAACCAGCCAGTGAGACAACGATGCCCCAGACCCCACCCAGCTTCTTTCCTATCAAAACTGTTAGTGCCACCAGGTTGATGCCAGGGGTAAGAACACATAAATTCCAAAAGTACATGAACTCTTCCATTGATAACCATCTATGCTTCTCAATAAACGCGCGTTGTATCAAAAACGTCGTCGAGGCCCCACCTCCAAAGGATTGGAGCCCGACGCTTGCCCAGATGCGAAAAAGCAGCCATTTGCTGGGCCTTGGGTCTTGTAACTTCATGTAACTAGCTCCTGAAAACGATCCATTTGTAAACATCTTAAAGTAATTTCTCCCATGCTTCAACATACCTTTTTAAATACTGTCCTTTTGGAACTTGCAGCAACCCAATCTATCGGATAGAATGAATAACGGACTTAGC
This sequence comes from Chloroflexota bacterium, assembly GCA_005881295.1. Taxonomy (GTDB): domain Bacteria; phylum Chloroflexota; class Ktedonobacteria; order Ktedonobacterales; family Ktedonobacteraceae; genus UBA11361. Next base: position 2,296 of record VBHS01000114.1, on the reverse strand, counting down.
AAACCACAAGGCTCGTTAAGCCTCAGCAGTACATTTACCCGTGTGTAGAGGAAAAACCTCTACGGTGAACTTCTAGTAAAGGAGATATTTTATGGCATTCGAATTACCACCTCTACCGTATGACTACAGCGCATTGGAACCCTATATCGACACGCAGACCATGCAACTGCACCATGACAAACATCACCAGGCCTACGTCACCGCCGTCAATAACGCCCTAAAAGACCAGTCTCAATTTGCATCCTTGCCGATTGAAGACCTGATACGTCGTCTCAATGAAGTGCCAGAGAGCATTCGCACCGTCGTCCGCAACAACGGAGGCGGTCACGTCAACCACTCCATGTTCTGGCAGATCATGAAGCCCAACGGCGGCGGAGAGCCAACCGGCGCCATCGCCAGTGCCATCCAGAGTGCATTCGGCTCGTTCGACGCCTTCAAGACTGCCTTTAACGACGCGGGTGTCAAACGCTTTGGCTCCGGCTGGGCATGGCTCATCCTTGACTCGAGTGGCAAGCTGCAGATCACATCGACTGCCAACCAGGACAGCCCTTTCACGGACGGCAACTATCCCGTCATGGGCAACGACGTCTGGGAACACGCCTACTACCTTAAGTACCAGAATCGCCGCCCCGATTACCTCAACGCCTGGTGGAATGTCGTAAACTGGGACGAAATCTCCCGCCGCTACCAGCAAGGCGGCGGCCGTTAAACAACGAATGTTGTGTTTCTGACGAACCGGCAATCCGTGGCTTCGGGTGTATGAATTGTTTGTAGGTAATCAGCTACATAGATCGACCGTAGGGGCCGATTTATCGGCCCGACACCTTTTTCATACACCCAAGCGCCGCAGAGCGCCTTTCGAAAAAACGGGGATGCTCCCATAAATAAGCGCGGACTTCAGGAGCCAGGGCGACCCTTGCGGTCGCCCTGGAAAAATGAAATGGGTGCCAGCCATGAACCGGACACCAGCCCAACCAGAAAACGAACACAGAATCCACCCTCTATTCAGACGCCCAACCCAAACAGCCCGGGCCCCCAGCCTCGGCGAAACACTCCTCCCCTTCCTCTTCTCCGCCATGGAAGCCAGCTGGATAGACGCCATCCTGATAGGCCTCGCCGGCTTTGGCCTCTTCCAGACGTACAGCACCCTCGTGCCACTCTGGGCCCCCTTCGTCCTCCTCCTCGGCACTCAACTAATCCTCACCCTGCTGGAGCAACGAACCGCGAAAGCTTCTCCGTCTCCGTCTTCTCCAGTCCCAGACGATGACGAAAGCAGCGGCAGCGCAAAAAACGCCCTATCCGGTTCACCCCTGTTAATCCTTTTTGTCACACTCGTAACCCTCTATATCATCTGGTCCTCAATCTACAGCCAGACAGCCATGTTCTTTGATCCTCGTTGGTTATTCTCCCTGCTGAACGACATCCTCTTATTTAATCAACAGGCGTATCACCTGTTCGTTGTCGTAGCACTCTCGCTCTACCTGTGCTGGCGCAGCGTTCGCCTCTTGTATCGTCGATACGAGCCCTCCCATGTCTTTGGTGAACTTCGCATCGGTATGGCCGCCATCATCGTTGTGATCCTTCTGCGTGCAGCTCAGGCCAGCGCTCAACTCCCTCTCAACGACGAGTTGACCTTACTGCTCCTCGTGCCCATCTTCCTCTACTTCTCGCTCTCCGCCCATGCCTTGGCGCGCATCTCCTTTGTACGCCACAACCATCCAATCGGCCTCGAAGGCGATGCCAATACACATGAACGCGCTGTACTTATGACCATAGGGATAGTTGGCATAACCTTCTTCATCATAGCCTTGTTGGTTGGCACCACTCTCAACTCTGCCATCCTGGCAGAAACTCAGCAATTATCATCGGTATTGGCACAACTCTACGACGTCTTTTCACAAGCAGTGGCATATCTCATCGTTATCCTCCTCACCCCCATCTTCTGGCTTATCAGCTGGTTGTTCTCACTCTTACCACACCACGCATCGCCTGTGAACTTGCCAAAGGGCCGGGCGCCACAACATCAAAGAATCGTATTACCTCACGCGGACACTATTACCGCCATCATCCCATTCATCAAAATAATCATACCTGTCCTGCTCATTGTGCTTGCCATAATTATTATTCGCTGGATCATACGTTTCAGGCGCAACCTCAGGGCAACTGGCAAGCGAAAAGGCGTCGATCTCCATGAAAGCCTCTGGTCATGGAACCTCTTCTGGCACCAGTTCAAAGCCCTGTTGCGCTCTCTCTTCGGGCGCTTCTTCCCCCAGAAAGAAAGCCCGCAAGAACCTCT
>VBHS01000113.1 GCA_005881295.1 Chloroflexota bacterium | reverse complement strand
CTGACTTACTCAAGTTGTTATTTTGAAGACACAGCTATGAATAGCATACCATTTTGTAATCGGCTCTACATCCTTTAGGGCCAAACCAAAAGAATCATGTTAACCATTGCGAGAATAACAAGAATTGAACTTGAGGGAGATATAGGCAGTGAGTAGCGAAAAACTCCTTTTTCGTTTGTCCAGTACCTGTTTTAGATTGAAGTATGCTATACTCTCTGAAAGGGAAGGGAGGCTCATATGTCTACAGAAGAACGTATTGTAGCATTGGAGCAAGGTCTGGCAGCTGTTCAGACAGATTTTCTCGTTCATCTGAGCGAGAACAATCGACATATGGCGGCGCTAAATAAAGTTATCACGATGCAAGAGCTTCATAGTAGGGATCTTGACCATAATGTAGCCGTGCTCCTTGGGATTGCAGGTAGTCAGGGTAAGGATATTAAGACAATGCAAAATGATCTGAGCGTTGTCAAGGAACGTATTGAGGATATTGATCGGCGGCTCAATGGTATTGATCGGCGGCTTGAGGGATTTGAGCAGCGTTTCACTTCTGTAGAAGGAAAGCTTGAGCAAGTATTGCAAATACTTACTACTCCACCCAAAACAGATAAATGATCTTTTAATGAGTGTAGCAAAACACTCAGGTCTATGTTACCCAACATAAAAGACACGCTACACCCCCTTGCGGTTACGCCTCATATGGTGTATTATATGGGAGGTTCGCACTCTCGCAATAAGAGTGCTAAAAATGAGAGACGAGCCACTACTCGTCTACATATCACATATCAAAATTAGGGAGAAATGGTATGTCAACAGTGAGCCCAAAGATCCAGCCGCTGGGTGACCGTGTGGTAGTCAAAGCATTAGCTCGTGAAACCGTCACAAAGAGCGGCCTCGTGCTACCGGATACTGCGAAAGAGAAGCCCCAGGAGGGCGAAATCCTGGCAGTCGGCCCCGGCAAAGTCCTGGACAACGGCAAACGCACAACACCCGAGGTTAAAGTGGGTGAGCGCGTCTTGTTTGCCAGGTATGCCGGCACCGAAATCAAAATAGACGGCGAAGAGTATCTGATCCTGCGCGAAAGCGACGTTATGGGTATTGTGGAGTAATTTGATCTACCCAATACGATTGAACTTTACAGTTGATTTTTTTTAGGAGTATGTTTCGTGGCAAAGAGACTACAATTTGATGAAGAGGCGCGTCGTTCCCTTAAAAAGGGTATCGACTCGCTGGCAGAAGCCGTCAAAGTCACACTTGGGCCAAAGGGCCGCAATGTTGTGCTTGACAAAAAGTTTGGTGCACCAACCATTACCAATGATGGTGTAACCATTGCTCGTGATATCGACCTGGCCGAGCCATTTGAGAATATGGGCGCGCAGCTGCTGAAAGAGGTCGCGACCAAAACAAATGATGTTGCTGGTGATGGTACCACCACCGCGACCGTCCTGTCACAGGCCATCGTTATCGAGGGTCTCAGGAATCTCGCCGCTGGCGCCAATCCGATGATCCTGCGCCGTGGACTGGAGAAGGGCGTTGAGGCTGTCATCGACGAAATCAAGTCGATGAGCAAACCGGTCGAGACACGCGAAGAAATAGCTCAGGTGGCCGCTATCTCCGCCGCTGACAGCGAAATTGGCGAACTAATCGCCGATGTGATGGACAAAGTTGGCAAAGATGGCGTCATCACCGTTGAAGAGGGCCGCGGCCTCGAGATGGAAAAAGAGTATACCGAGGGTATGCAGTTTGATCGTGGCTTCATCTCTGCCTACATGACGACAAACAACGAGCACACCATCGCGGAACTCATGAACCCCTACATTCTGATTACCGACAAGAAGATCAGCGCCATCGCGGACATTCTGCCCCTGTTGGAGCGCGTCCTGCAATCGGGCACCAAAGAATTGGTGATTATCGCCGAGGACGTCGATGGCGAAGCCCTGGCAACCCTTGTCGTCAACAAACTGCGCGGTGCATTTAATGTGCTGGCAGTCAAAGCCCCTGGCTTCGGTGAGCGCCGTGAAGCTATGCTGGAAGATATCGCTATCCTCACCGGCGGTAGGGTCATCACCGAGAAGACCGGTCTCAAACTCGAAAATGCCACGCTGCGTGACCTTGGTCGCGCCCGCCTGGTGACCGCGACTAAAGATAACACCACCATCGTTGAAGGCGCAGGCAAAAACGATCAGATCCAGGCTCGTATACGCCAGATCCGCGCCCTCATCGAAGAGACGACCAGCGACTACGACCGTGAGAAGCTCCAGGAGCGTCTGGCCAAGCTTGCTGGTGGCGTAGGCGTGATTAAAGTCGGCGCTGCCACCGAGGTAGAGCTGAAAGAGAAGAAGCACCGCGTCGAGGACGCTCTTTCCGCAACCCGTGCCGCTATCGAAGAAGGTATCGTGGCCGGAGGTGGCGCAGTCTTGATCGCTGCCATTCCTGCGCTGGACAAAGTAGAAGTTGCCGCGGGTGAGGAGCAAACAGGTGTCAATATCCTGCGCCGCGCCCTCGAGGAGCCTACGCGCCAGATCGCTATCAATGCCGGTAGTGATGGCTCCGTCGTCGTAGCCGCTATCCGCAACGCTCCGCGCGGCTACGGCTTCGATGCCCTGACGGGCCAATACGTTGACATGTTCAAGGCCGGTATCATTGACCCGGTAAAAGTGACACGCTCTGCCTTGCAGAACGCCGCTAGTATCGCCGGTATGGTCCTCTCGACCGATACCCTGATAACAGACTCTCCTGAGGAGGAGTCAGCCGCTGGCGCCATGCCTGGTGGCATGGGCGGTATGGGTGGAATGGGCGGCATGGGCGGCATGATGTAAGCCTTTGCCCCTATTAAAAGGCTGAAAGAAAAAACGCTGAGAGCCATTTACCTGCTCTCAGCGTTTTTGATGTAGATCGTCTCAGTTAGGCAGCACATCTCTCAGCATTGGCCACACATCACTCGGTTCCCACGTTGCGCGATACCAGACCGCAATCTGCAGATGGCTATGGCCAAACTGTGGCACCTGCGCCAGTATCTGCTTGAAATTCGAGATAACGTAATAGAGGTTTTTCGCGGTATGATACCACATCGAGTGCTTCACACCAGATGAATCGGTATAGACAAGATGGGCACAGGTGGTATCATTCAGGTCGCTGGCACCCCTATCGATCTGTGAAAGGGGTATCTGCTGCACGGCATTCACGCCATCCGCGTAGTTGACCCCGCCATCAAAGACCCAATTCCCTCCTTCCAGGTGCCAGGTCGCACCATAGAGCGGCAACTCCCAGATGATGCGCGGGAGCATAGTAGGCATCGTGCGCAGCGTATAAGCCAGCAGTTGTTTCAGCCAGGGGATGCTGACGGTCGGGCCAGGTGTGAAATAGGACTGGTCAACCGCCATAACCACAATAAAGTCAGCCGCGCGCGCTAACAGCGACCAGTTCTCGAAGGCGTTGAGACTGTAGTAATCATCGTGGTCATTGAGTTTATGGATCAGCGCTATGCCATACCACTTGTGCAGGGGCTTGAGAGCGGCCCACACGCGCTGGTTATAGGTGGCAAAGAGCTGCTGGATGTTGGGATATGTGGCCAGTCCAGCCTCTAAATCCATAATCACCCCGTCATAATGGGCGCGTTGCACCTCGCGCACAATGTTGTCGATATAGCTCTGATCGGTTGTGCCTCTACGAATATAGTCCGACTGCTGCTGAGAAGTCCAGGAACCTGGCGCACCATCGGTCATCATAGTGACGGTAAAATAGGCCATGCCACCTTTACTATGTACCAGCTGCACCACGTTATCCATACTCAGGCTGCCGGGCATGCAATTATTATTCTGGCCGTTAATGAACGTGCCAGTGGTGGGATCGAGCCAGCCAGTACCGACAAGGGCTGCATCAGGATTCGTGTCCGCGGTTTGCAGGTAAGCACGCAGGCCCCTCTGGCAGTCCCGTCCCACAATCCAGCCCAGCGAGGCCAGTTTACCATTTAACAGGTGGAATGTATTTGGATCGGAAGTCGGGGCCTGCTGCTGCGACTGAAGCGAAACCGCCTCCAGCCAGGCGCTATGATTCAAGGGAGCAGCAACCAGCATCCAGCCAGTCAAGAACACCGCAAACAGGGCAAGTAAAAGAGGAAATAAAAACCTTGTTCTGCCGAATATTCTTCCGAACATGCGCAAACCCTTTGTGCTACATTCCGCTACTCCAACGACTTACCTTCACCACTATAGAATATCACAACATTACATAGGATGAAACAAAATAACCCAAAAAGGTATGGATAGACATAGAAGAGTCATAGGACGAGACTGCCGTGGCAGTCTCGTCCTATGACTCTTGTTTTTCTACTTGAACATCATCTGGGCCGCTAGCTGTGCCCATTGCACGGCCCAGAATGACCCTTTTATTATTATTGGGCACAGGCGCGACCGTCGTCGCAGCTGCCGCTACCACCTCCTGCTCCATGAACATGGTGGCGATAACGCGCAGGTAGTAATACATGCCCAGTACGCTGGCCAGTACACCAATGATCAGCAGTTCGGGGTGACCGCCCTGCAGCGCCGCGTAGAACAGGTAGTACTTGGCGGCGAAGCCTGCCATGGGTGGGAAACCCGCCAGGGCCAGCATGAAGACCGAGAGCAAACCCGCCAGGCCAGGCTGGCGATACCACAGGCCGCGAATCTCGCTGTAGTTACTGCCGCTGTTATCGACGCGCTCCAGCATGGAGACGATGCCAAATGCCCCCAGGTTCATGAAGGTATAGCATAGCAGGTAGAAGAGGATAGCGGAAATGCCGACCGTGCCTCCTACAACAACGCCGATCAAGAGGTAGCCGGCGTGGGCAATGCTGGAGTAGGCCAGCATGCGTTTGACGCTGCCCTGGACAAGTGCCAGGATGTTGCCACCCACTATAGTCAGGATAGTGATGGCCCAGACGACCGCCATCCAGTCTCCCCTGGTGGGCTGAAACACGACATCGAAGACGCGAGCAAAGGCAATAAGGGCGGCAGCTTTGGTTGCCACAGACATAAATGCTGTAACGGGCGCTGGCGCACCATCGTACACATCAGGTACCCACGCCTGAAAAGGAATGGCTGACACTTTGAAGGCGAAACCAACACTGAGCAGTCCCATGGCAATAAGCAACAGTTTTGGACTATGCAGGACTGACTGGTTAAGGGGAGATGCAACGGGCAAAGTCCTCGCCAAAAAACTTCGTATTCCCACAAAGGTGGTACTGCCCGTAGCCGCGTAGGTGAAGGCGATACCATAGAGCAGGAAGGCTGAAGCAAATGAACTGAGCAGGAAATATTTCATCCCAGCTTCTTGAGAGCTCTTGCGTCGTACCACGTAACCACACAGGATGTATAGCGCCAGCGAGAACATCTCCAGCCCCAGGAAAACTATCAAGAAACTTGCCGCAGCCGCCAGCAGCATCATGCCAACGGTGGCCAGCAAAAGCAAGGCGTAATATTCCCCCTGGTGCACGAGTACCAGACGTTTGAGATAGGCGGGCGAGAGCAGGATGCCCAGGAAGCTCGCGCTCAGTATGATGACATAGGCATAGAGCGAGCCATAATCGGAACTGACCATCTGATTGAAGGCCGCCTGGTGGTCTCCTGCCGCGAACAACACGAAGGTCGCCACAAAAGCCCCCGCCAAACCTACCAGGCTCAATATCGGCAACACAACAAAATTCGTCGGGGCGCTCTCCTTCGTGCTTTTACCCCGTTGTGGCAGCAGGACATCCGCCATCATCACCACGAGCGCCATGATCGCCAGTACAAGCTCCGGTGCGATACGCCCCCAATCGGCGGCAGTGACTGTATATGTAAATGTCATAGATAATACCTCGGTCAGGGTCTACCCTATGAATGCGCTACCCAGATTTTGCAGCGTGTTTACCACTGAAGGTTCCATTAAATAGGTCAGCAGAGCAGGTTGTATCCCGATATAAAAGATCAGCAAGAGCAATGGCGAGAGCACCAGGAAATCACTAAAGTATAAGTCATGCAGTCTCCCCTTGCGCTCAATGGAGGCCACCGGACCCTCTGTCGGGCCTGGTCCTTCCATGAGACCCAGGAAAAACCGGCTCATATACCATGCCGCCGGTATCACGACAGCGGTACCTAGCACGCCAAAAACAACGTTATTGCGGAAAGCCCCAAGCAGCGCCAGGAATTCTCCGGCAAAACTATTCAGTCCTGGCAGCCCCAGCGATGAAAGCGTAGCGATCAGTAATATTGTCGCCATTATAGGCACGCGCCTCGCCATTCCACCAAAGTCCTTGATGTTGCGCGTACCCGTCTGCGCCTCGATCAAGCCCACGATCAGGAAAAGTGCGACAATGGTAATACCATGGTTGACCATCTGCAAGACCGAGCCTTCTATACCCTGCGTGTTGAAGGCGAAAATACCAAGTACGATAATGCCAAGGTGGCTGATACTGGAATATCCCAGCAGCCGTTTGAGATCGACCTGCACCAGGGCCAGCACCGCGCAGTAAAGTATGCTTATCACCGCCAGCGTATTAAAGAGTGGCGCCAGCGTGTGTGCCGCCGACGGGAAGAGTTGCAGGCAGAAACGCAGTAAGCCGTACGCACCCGTCTTTGACATAGCCCCTGCCAGCAAGGCTGTGACAGGCGCCGGAGCTTCACTATACGCATCGGGCAGCCAGCTATGGAACGGCACTAACGGCACCTTCACCACAAAGGCTGCCGCGAAGGCCAGCATCAGCCATACCTGGACGGTATTGCTGAACTTGCTATTGAGCAGCGTTGCCAGGTCGAGCGTGTAGCTGCCACCCGCCGTCTGCTGGTGAAAATACCCCACGGCGATGATGCCGGCCAGCATCAACAGGCTACCTAGCGAGGTATAGAGCACGAACTTGAAGGCCGCGTAGATGCGCCGCTCACCACCCCAGCTGCCAACCAGGAAATAGGCTGGTATCAGCATCACTTCCCAGAAAATGTAAAAGAGGAAGAGATTGGTGGAGAGGAAAACGCCGATGATGCCGCTTTCAAGCAACAGCATGAAGGCCATATAGTTCTTGACCTTCTGCTCGACGCCAAATGATGCGCCGATACAGACCAGCGTCAGCAGTGCCGTCAGGGTGACCAGCAAAAGGCTGATGCCATCAACGCCCAGGCTGTAGTTTATGCCCACCGATGGTATCCAGCTCAATTGCTCATTGAAGAGAAACGCGCTATTTGGCGCTCCCGCGGCTACCGGCGAGGTCGACGACACATTGGCTTGAAAATAGGCTAGCATCAGCCCGAGAGCCTGGAAGAGATTGACGCACGCTACAGCAAAGGCCGTCCATCGAATCGTGGTCACCTGATTCTTGGGAATGAACAGTATGGCAATCCCACCGACGAGAGGGAGAAATGTGATTATCGACAAAATTGGATACATACCCCTATCCTCTCACTGCATAGTACAAAATAATCAAGACCACGCCAATCAAAATGGCCAGGGCGTAGTTACGTACATAGCCCGTTTGTAAGCGGCGCAATCCCGCGCTGATTCCCCGCAGTCCCCCGGCCACAGCGCGACTGCCACCATCGAGCACATCACCCTCCAGCACGCGCGCAGCCGTTCGTCCAAACCAGAGGATAGGCTGTACAATCACCGCGTCCAGTATCTCATCGACATAGTACTTGTGATATAACAGCTGGTAGAACGGATTCTTGTTTTCCTTGTATTGGAAGCCTCGCCCGTACAATCTCCAGGCAGCGAGGATACCCAGCAGGGCAAACCCTACGCTCACTAGCGTTGAAATCCACTCCACACCAAACGAAGCCGTTGCCATCGTATGCACATCGGCGAAAACTGGTGCGAGGAACGCCGTGAGCGGCCGCCACTTGGACAGGCTAATCAGGTCAAATGAGCCAACCAGGCCGCCAATGATGGAAAGCACAGCCAGGATAATGAGCGGTATGGTCATGATTGGCGGGGCTTCATGGATGGTGAAGCGCCCCGCGGTGCGATGCGACGGCTCTTCTTCCTCCTCGTCTCCCTCGTGACTGGCCCTGCCGCTGCCGCGATAATCTCCCATGAAGATGCCATAGAACAGGCG
>VBHS01000112.1 GCA_005881295.1 Chloroflexota bacterium | reverse complement strand
GTCTTTGGCGAGGTGCCGTATAAACTGGTGGCGAATCTGCCATATTATATTACTGCTCCCACGTTTCGTCATTTCCTGGAAAGCGCCAATCCGCCGCGTCTGCTCGTGGTGATGGTACAGGAGGAGGTGGCTGAGCGTATCGTTGCAAAACCGGGGGACCTGAGTTTACTGGCGGTGAGCATTCAATTTTATGGTCGACCGCACATTATCGCGCGTGTTCCCGCGAGTGCGTTTTATCCAGCGCCTAAAGTGAACTCGGCAATTCTACGCGTCGAGATCAAATCCGAGGCGCCGTTGACGGCCAATGAACGAGATAGTTTCTTTCGTGTCGTGCAGGCTGGTTTCTCAGAACGGCGCAAACAATTGCATAATTCACTTACTCACGGGCTTCACCGCAAAAATGAAGATATAAGGGCGTGGCTCACCGCTGCAAATATTGATACCAGCCGTCGCGCTGAAACGTTAAGCATTGAAGAGTGGCTGCGGTTATGGAAAAACATGCCAACAGTTTGACCGGAAGAAGTAGAAATTGTTTATGACTACAGAGGAGCTATTTTGTGAGACGTGTGGAGCGGCAAATCCGCCCACGGCGCATTTCTGCCAGTACTGCGCCTCACCTCTACCTTTCACACATGGCACAGGCGACCTGCCAGAACAGACATTACTGATTGGCCGCTATCAACTGTTGAGCCGCATAGGTCAGGGAGGTATGGGCGCTGTCTATAAAGCCAGCGATACACGACTTGATGACCGCCTTGTAGCGATCAAAGAGATGAGCAAGGCGGGGCTGCCGGCTGCTGGTCTGGAGGAGGCCGAGGCGGCATTTGAACGCGAAGCGCGCCTGCTCGGGAAACTATTACACCCCAATTTGCCGCGCATTCACGATCACTTTACAGAAAATGATCGCTCCTACCTGGTGATGGATTTCATCGATGGTGAAACGTTGGAGGAGTACCTGGATAAGCGGGGACACGATCCGCTGCCAATTGAACGGGTGCTGGATTGGGCTGAGCAGTTGTGCGATGTATTGAGTTACCTGCATAATCACCAGCCGCCGATCATCTTTCGCGACCTCAAACCGGCTAATGTGATGATCAGCGAGAGCGGTCACATTTTCCTGATTGACTTTGGTATCGCACGCCTATTCAAACCTGGTCAATCTCACGATACGGTTGCGCTTGGCTCACCCGGGTATGCCGCCCCCGAACAATATGGCAAAGCCCAAAGTACTCCACGCTCAGACCTTTACAGCCTGGGAGCATTGATACACTGTTTGTTGACGGGCGACGATCCCAGCGAGCGACCTTTTTTCTTCCGGCCAGCCTCACAGGCCAACCCTGCTGTTCCTCATGCGCTAGAGGCACTGCTCCAGCGTATGCTGGAGATGGACGCTGAACGACGACCAGCCAGCGCACAGGAGGTATTGCAGGCGCTACGCGCTGATGACGCGGCATTACATGCTCAGCCAGGCCTGAGCAATCAGTATATGACTTCGGCTTCGCGCATAGGCTATTCCTATGGAGGCGCCAGTACCAATACTACACCTTCCGGGGCGGACCTGCTGCTGGAAGAGGCGCATACGCTATATACGCAGAAACGGTTGAACGAGGCGGAGAAGGTCTACACGCAGGCGCTCCAGCTCAATAACACGAACCCGCTTGGCTGGCAGGGACGCGGGCTGACACAGGGGCTGTTGCAGCGCCACACCGAGGCGCTGAACTCGTTTGATCGCGCGCTGCAGCTGGACCCGTCGCTGGTTATTTCCTGGAATGGGAAAGGTACGGCGCTGAGTACGCTGCAACGCAGTCAGGACGCGCTCGCCGCATTCGACCGGGCATTGAAGCTGGAGCCGAACAATGCCTCCTCCTGGAACGGCAAAGGGGCGGTGCTCAACGCGCTCGGTCGACCTAAAGAGGCGCTTGATGCCTTCGATATGGCACTGCGTTTCGATCCACATATGGCACAGGCCTGGAATAACAAAGGGCTGGTGCTAAGGCAGCAAAAGCGCGCTCAAGAAGCTCTGAGCGCCTTTGATATGGCGTTGACCTATGATAAGAATATAGCGACCTCTTGGAGCGGCAAGGCCAGTGTGCTACACGACATGGGCCGCCTACAAGAGGCGCTTGACTGCTATCAACAGGCGATTAACTGCAATCCCCAGCTCGTCTCGGCCTGGAACGGTAAGGGATCTGTCCTTTATGATATGGGGCGCTACAAACAGGCGCTACAAGCTTTCCAGGAGGCCTTGAAGCTGGACAAGAACTACGCACCGGCCTGTTATGGAATGGGCAATGTCTACTATATCCAGCAAAAACTGAAGTCGGCGCTGGATATGTTCGATAGGGCGCTGCGTTCTGATCCTAATTATGCCAGGGCCTGGAACAGGCGCGGCAATGTGCTGAACGACATGGGTCAGCGGGTCGAGGCGCTTAAATCGTATGACCAGGCGCTGCGTTTCGATCCGCGTTTCGCCTCGGCCTGGAATGGCAAGGCGGGGGTGTACGCGCAACTCGAGCGCTATACCGAGGCCCTGCACGCCTACGAAAACGCGCTGAGAATCAATCCAAATTTCGCGCAGGCGTGGAACGGACAGGGCAATACCTTCTACCATTTGAACAATTATGCCCAGGCACTGGCGGCATACGAGCGCGCAGTGAAGCTGAATCCCCAGATGGCTTCCGCCTGGCACAACCTCTCACTGGTCCTCAAGAGATTAAAGCGCAACCAGGAAGCGCTGGACGCCGCTGAAGAGGCGATTCGCCTCGCACCCAACGATCCCGACAATTGGATACGCAAAGCGGAGGCGCTCAAGAGTATGCGCCGCTCCAGAGATGCAAAGGATGCCGAGAAGCAGGCGTTACGATTGCGGGGGGCAGTGAGGTAAACAATCACAAGGGAACATAAAGCAGCAACCAGATCAGGAACAAACCGCATCAGGAAGAAAGAGGCTTCTGCACAGGAGCCTCTCATAAACGTGTGTTCTGCAATGGTCGGGCCAGTATAAAAACCGCATATCCGGCCACATCAACCCGATGGTACTCGATATGTTGTTGTGCAACGAGGTTCTTTAATGTCTGAATGTGGTAATTGTCATTTTCTGGAAATACAAAAGCAGGGTTTGAAGATGCCTTGAGAATCCATTGATACTGCACATATCGATCAAAGCCATGCGTAAATGTACCTTTCTCCACCTGGCTATCACCACAGATCAACCGCTCCTGGGAGGCAAAGATGACATTGTTGCATGTCCAATATTCTGAGTAGAAACGCGTCACATGGAGGCGTTCAAGCGTTGCAGTGAGTTGGGTGAGCTGTTGATCTCGGGCCTGCGCCTGTGGTATCTCCTGAATAATGTACATCGTGCTGAGAAGCAATATTCCCCCGACGACTCCCCATACAGCAGCAATGAATGACATCTTGCAGACATTGAACCACAGTGGCAACGAACGAATGAAGCGTAATCCACGCCACAAAGGCCAAAGTACAACAGGCGCTGAGATCCAGAGAATGCTTAAGTAACGAGCACTGTTGTAGGCATCGACGACTGTTGCCGAGCCCTTTACATACAAAACTATCGTCAGGATAGCAGCACATCCAAGTAAGAGACGAGCTACCTGTTGAGCCCGTGTGTCATTTCCAGTGCGATCCTGATGCTGCGATCTTATGAGTGCGGCTATTGTGAGGCTTATTGAACACAAGAGCAACAAGCAATAGCCGATGCTCCAACTATACTGCATGGTTGCATAGCGAAAGGCATGAGGCACCTTCGAAGGCCATGAGGTGATAAAGGGGGCAAATTGATCTCCAGTCATGAGTGGAAGACTCACAAGCGCTGTTCTGATGATATGAGGCCAGATAGTATCGTTGGCTGGGATGCCCATAGTGGACAAATGTGAATATGTTGCCCATGAATTTGCATCAGGTGGTGACGTGAGGTTGTAATAGATGAGCGGAAAACCACCAACGACGAATCCGATGAGAAGTAGCCACAGACCCCATTTCAACATCTCTCTCCAGCAAAATACCACAAGCAGGATACTGGCAACGAGTAGATACGGTGCAATGAGGATATGGCTCCAGAGAGCCAATCCTGAGAAAATACCCCACAGGGAATAGAGAATAGCACGTTTCCATCCTTTTTCGACCCTTCCAGAAGCCAGCGTGAATGAGATAAGGAGTATAAACACACCAAAGACATTAATCTCAGCATTGCCTCCTGTAGCCTTAAGTTGGCGGACGAGCATTGATACTGTGCCGAGCGCGAGGAAAGCTATGGTAACGAGCGCGAAACGGGGAGAGTAGAGGCGATAGGTGAGGAGATATAATCCAAACAAGAAGAGCGCAAACAATCCAGCCATCTCAATGCGCATCACAAGCATCGATGGTCCAAAAAGACGAAAGAGAACTGAACCAATATACGCCTCTATT
>VBHS01000111.1 GCA_005881295.1 Chloroflexota bacterium | reverse complement strand
TAATGGACGAACAACAAACAACGCCCAAAAATTATTCACAACCAGACGATAGTGCATCTCCCTCCCTCGAGGATACTGGCCACAGCGAGGCTGAAGAGCTTGAAGCCCACGTCGCTTCACTACGCCACAGCATCGAGGAAGCGAACTACCAATATTATGTCAAAGACAACCCAACTCTTACCGATGCAGAGTATGACCAGTTGATGATAGAGCTGCTACGTCTCGAGGAAGAACACCCCGAACTGCAAACGCCCGATTCTCCGACCCAACGCGTTGGGGCCGGCCCTGTACAGGACGTAGCACAACACCGGCATCCTGTTCCAATGCTAAGCCTGGCCAATGCACGCAACGAAGCAGAATTGCAAGCCTGGCACAAACGCGCGCTCAACATTTTACCTAACGCCACCTTTGAATACGTCTGCGAACTGAAGATCGACGGGCTGGCCATGGCACTGACGTATGAGCAGGGCAGGTTGAGCGTTGGAGCCACACGCGGCGATGGCCTGATCGGTGAAGACTGGACGCCGAATATACGAACCTTACGCACTATCCCACAAAAGCTGCGCGGAGAACAGATACCCGAGAAAGTCGAGGTACGCGGCGAAATTTACATGTCCACCAAAAGTTTTGAGCAGTTGAATGAGCAGATGAAAGATGATAAGCTCTTCGCCAATCCGCGCAATGCCGCGGCCGGCTCCCTGCGTCAAAAGGATGCTCGCATTACAGCCACCCGCCATCTCGATTTCTTTGGGTATCAGATTGGCTATATGCAAGGGATGGATTTCTATTCGCAGTCGCAAGCCTTGCAGTTGATACGTGATTGGGGATTTCCTGTCAACCCATATATTCAACTGGCAAAGTCCCTCGACGAGGTAATGGATTATTGCCAGAAGTGGGAGAAGGAGCGCTTCAATCTTCCTTACGAGATTGATGGAGTGGTTATTAAAATCAATGACCTGGCCCAGCAACAGGAGTTAGGGACAGTCGCCCGAGATCCACGCTGGTCCATAGCCTTTAAATACCCCCCGACTCAGGTCGCTACAAAACTCCTCGATATTCGCGTCAACATCGGACGCACAGGTTCAGTCAATCCCTGGGCAGCACTTGAGCCCGTCAACATTCGCGGCGTAACGGTATCGCGCGCAGCACTGCATAACGAAGGAGACGTCCAGCGCAAAGACCTGCGCATTGGTGATTGGGTGCTCGTACAGCGCGCAGGTGAGGTTATTCCGCAGGTAGTCAAGCCTGTGGAAGAACGCCGCACCGGTCAAGAGGAGGTTTACCACCTGCCTGAACGCTGCCCGCTGTGCGATACCCCTATCTTACGCATTCCAGACCAGGCCATGGCCTATTGTCCAAACGAGGAATGCCCGGCGCGCAATCTCGAAAGCATCATTCACTTTGTCTCGCGTGGTGCGATGGATATCGACACTATTGGTGAGAAGATGTGTGAACAACTGGTCAGCACAGGATTTGTCAAGAGCGTTGCAGACTTCTATACCCTGACCCGCGAGCAATTGCTGTCTTTGGAGGGCGTGAAGGACAGGAGTGCAGATAAGATGATAGCTGCCATCGAGGCCAGTAAACACCGCAACTTCTGGCGCCTGCTCATCGGGCTCAATATCCGTTACATGGGCGAAAAGACTGCACAAATCATTGCCAGTGCTTTTGGCAACATCGACAATCTGCTGGCAGCTAGCGAGGCAGAAATTGTTGGAGTTCCTGGCATAGGCCCCATCATTGGACAAAGCGTCTACAACTGGCTGCAGGTAGAGAAGAATCGCGCGTTGATTGAGCGCCTGCGCCAGGCTGACGTAAATATGCAGGCTGAGCAGCAGGAGGAATCGACAGGGCCATTGTCGGGGCAGAGTTTCCTGCTTACCGGGCGTCTGAATACAATGACGCGCCCTGCGGCCGAAGAGGCGATCGTCAAACTGGGCGGGAAGATCGCTTCGGGCGTCAGCAAGTCGCTCAACCACCTGATCGTTGGAGAGGACGCCGGCTCCAAGCTAGCCAAAGCTCAGAAAGCCGGGGTACCCATTCATGACGAGCAGTGGCTGCTCGATTTGTTGAAGGAGTATGAATCCGAAGTTTAAGAAGAAATACGGAACTTCTTTTGCGATAAAATCCTTAACGTCCACTTCTCGTGATACATCCTTCACTGCGTCCTTTCCAAATGGCATGCTTGTCTACCCCTGGTACGGCATTCCCTTTTGAGCACGAAACTATTGACTTTTAACAGTGTGCCACATTTGATAGTTGAGACATAGCCGATATTTTAGGAATGATTTGAGGTGAGCTTGTGTTATTCGGTATGGAGACTGCCGCGCGAACGTTAAATTACACCAGACCTCTTTGTGTATCGAGGGCGTAGAGGGAGAAAGCATCCATGAACATTCTTACCATCATCGTCAGCGTTCTTTTCATCTTTACCATCCTGCAAGACGGCTTCGAGACGGTCGTCCTGCCACGCAGGGTTACACGCCGCTTCAGACTGTCACGTTTATTCTATATGACGACGTGGGTCCTGTGGTCGTCAGTCGCACGGAAGATGCGCTCGGGGAACCGGCGCGACCTCTATCTGAGTTACTTTGGCCCGCTTTCACTCCTTCTCTTGCTGGTATTCTGGGCGGCAGTCCTCGTCCTCGCCTTCGCACTGCTCCAGTGGGGGCTGACTTCAGCCCTGCAGGCACCCGAGAAGCATGCGACATTTGGGACCTATCTCTATATGAGCGGGACGACTTTCGTCACCCTCGGCTTCGGCGATGTCATACCTTTGTTCGGGATGGGACGATTCCTTGCTGTGGCAGAGGCCGGCATAGGCTTTCTGTTTCTCGCTCTCATTGTTGGCTACGTCCCGATTATCTACCAGGCTTTTTCGCGCAGAGAGGTCGAAATCTCTCTCCTCGATGCGCGTGCCGGTTCCCCACCAAGCGCTACAGAATTGTTGCGCAGGCATTACCGGAACCAGCAGGTCGAGGAACTGGTCCGCTATCTGTGTGAGTGGGAACGATGGTGCGCGGAGTTGCTGGAGAGCCACCTCTCTTATCCCGTCCTGACCTACTACCGCTCGCAGCATGAACGCCAATCCTGGCTGGCAGCACTTACCACTATCCTGGATACGAGCTCATTATTCATTGTGGGCTTTGAGGGAATTACAGCACCGACTGTCCGCTTCACCTTCGCGATAGCACGTCATGCAGCCGTAGACCTGGCCCAGGTCTACGGGATACCTCCATTGAATCCCAAGCGGAATCGCCTTTCACCGGCAGATTTTGCGCAGATGCGCGCTGCTCTCTCTGAGGTGGGGCTCCGGCTGCAGCTTGGAGCGGATGCCGAACAGCGCCTCTCCGAGATACGACGGATGTACGAGCCGTTTATCAATGCCCTGGCAGATCACCTACTACTGAACCTGCCACCCTGGATTATAGCAAGCAGGACTGTCGATGACTGGCAAACGAGCGCCTGGGATCACCTTGCTGCGTGGTCCCCGGAAAGACTCGAAGAGATTACGCATATCATCATCGATCATAGAAAGAAAATGCCGCTAGCACGGGGACACGAACACCCCCATACACATGAGCATCAAGGCGAGCAGCCATCTTCCGATGGCAATGGACGAGCAACATCCTTATGAGGTTGTCGGTTGTATCAACAAGACGGAGCTGGAGACATGTTTTGCAACAGAGTCCGTTGTGGTGTTAGAGGCCGTCGATGGGATAGAGGTGGACGACAGAGGTGAGGATGTTGCTTTCCTTCCCTACTTGTATGCCAACAAAACCGCCAGGTATCCCGCCCGGTCCGGCTCCCCGAGTTCGGCTAGCAGGCTCGCGAAGTCGAGCGGCTGCCGGCTGAACACGACCGACCCGTCCCTGCGCGGCCACTGGCTGGGGTGCCGGTCCCAGGCCAATTCGATCCCATTGAAATCCGGATCGTGCAGGTAGATGGCCTCGTGGGTGCCATGATCGGAGGCCCCGTCGATTGACCAGCCATGATCGAGCAGGCGTTTGAGCGCGGTAGCCAGGTCTTTGCGCGTGGGATAGTTGATAGCAAAGTGGTACAGGCCCGTCGTGCCCGAG
>VBHS01000110.1 GCA_005881295.1 Chloroflexota bacterium | reverse complement strand
TGTTCGGGATTTTCATAGGGGTGCTATTGGCTCTCGCAGAAGCCATTGGCGAGGGAGGTCTGGGTCCACACCAGATTGGTCGATTTGCAGTCCTGGCTACTGTTTTCGCCGTTTTAGAAAGTTCAGGTGTAGTGTTAGGTTATGCATTCCTTGCGAAGCCTCTGGGGCTTTTTCGACACGATTCCGATGACAAAATAAGCAGGAACGTGCTATTCAGGAGGGATGAGCAATGATGATACGTGCGCAGGCCAAGGCAGTGGTAGAATGCTTGTGTGTAGCGATTGCTTGTGCTTGACGCACATGTCATGGTAGAATCATTCCGGATAGTTTTCAGGTAGTTGTAGTACGCGCATGCAGGGGGTGCCGGGAAGACTGGTCGGCAGCAGGTATCTTTGTGTGTTCTTTCAAAGGTGGCTGTTCATTATTGAACTATCAGCTGTAGCATGTAAAGGATGTCTCTGTCGATGTCTAGCACTGTCACTCTGTTCTTCAGTCTGCTGGTTGCTATCGTTGCACTCACCGCTGTGGCGACACGTCTCCGTCTTCCCTATGTCATCCTGCTCGTGCTAGGCGGTTTAGCACTCGGTTTCGTTCCCGGCCTGCCAGACATCAAACTGGATCCAGAGCTGGTCCTCTTTCTCTTTTTGCCACCGCTCATCTACTCTTCTGCGTGGCTGACCTCGTGGCGCGAATTCCGTGCCAACCTTCGTCCGATCTTGCTGCTCTCTGTCGGCCTGGTGCTGGCTACCACAACGGTCGTTGCGGTGGTCGCACATGGTCTCATAGGGCTCCCGTGGCCTGTTGCCTTCGTTCTGGGTGCATTGGTCTCACCGACTGACGCGGTGGCCGCCAGTGCGACCGCGAAGAACCTCGGACTCCCGCGGAGTATTGTAACGGTGATTGAGGCCGAGAGCATGGTCAACGATGCAACCGGACTGGTGGTCTATCGTTTTGCTGTGGCCGTCGTGGTCAGTGGGAGCTTCTCGCTGGCACAGGCGAGCCTGCAGTTCGTGCTTGTCAGCGCAGGTGGTCTGATCATCGGACTGCTGGTTGGCTGGCCGCTGGCGTGGCTGCACCATCACCTGGACAATGCTCCGCTGGAGATCGCCATCACACTGCTAACACCCTTTGCGGCCTATCTCCTCGCGGAAGCCATCGGGGTGTCCGGTGTTCTGGCTGTCATGGCCGCTGGCCTCTATTTGAGCCGCCAATCGTCGCGCTTTTTCTCCTCCAACACCCGGCTACAAGCCGATGCCGTCTGGAATGTGCTCGTGTTTCTGCTCAACGGCTTCCTGTTTCTGCTCATCGGTTTGCAGTTGCACAGCATCCTGGGCACGGTTGCCAGTCGCACTCCGCTGATCCTGATCGGCGACGCGTTGATTCTCTGCCTCACGGTTATCGGTGTTCGCATCG
Source organism: Chloroflexota bacterium (assembly GCA_005881295.1). Lineage (GTDB taxonomy): Bacteria > Chloroflexota > Ktedonobacteria > Ktedonobacterales > Ktedonobacteraceae > UBA11361. The sequence continues at coordinate 2,484 of VBHS01000110.1, read as the reverse complement.
CCTGGGTCATTATTTTCGACTTCCTCTCACCATTGCTCAGAGGACGCCTGCGCTCCGGGGAGTCATTACCGCACTTGCGCAACGTAGTGATTCTCGCCTGGATGGGCATGCGTGGAGGGCTCTCCCTGGCGGCGGCCCTGGCCCTACCCCTCACCATTATGGGTGGCAGCCAGTTTCCGGAGCGCGACCTGGTCATCTTTTTGACCTTCTGCGTCATTCTGGCGACCCTGGTGGGGCAAGGGCTGAGCCTGACCCCCTTGATCAAACTACTCCGCCTGCGGGAGGACGGATCACGCGAACGGGAACATTCCCTGGCTCACCTGGCAGCCGCACACGCTGCCCAGGATCGTCTAAACGAATTGGCTGAGGAGGAGTGGGTCCCAGAGGAGGACCTGACCCGCCTGCGCTCTAAATACGAAGACAAAATCGCGGCCTTAACCACACGTAAGGACGATAACGGGGTCGCAGACGAACGGGACGGTGATCGCCCGGCCGCCAGGCGCCGTCTTCACCAGGAGTTGCTCAAGGCGGAGCGAAATGCCATTATTCACTTACGCGACCAGGGGCGCATCGATGATGAAGTGCAGCGACAGGTCGAGCGGGAACTCGACCTGGAAGAGCAACGATTTCAGGCAGACCTGTAAGCGGAGGATGCGTGCTATTGAGCGGTTGCGAGCTGAACCATGCGCTCTCCCAGCCGCAGCAGCGCTTCACGCAATTCTGGCGGATGATGGATGACGAACGGAAGGTTCAGTGACATCAGATAGCGCGCCATACTCTCGACATCATCGTACTGCTCTTGAAGCAGCACGCCTGTTGGCGTCTCCGTTAGCGTACCATAGAGCGTGGGAATCTTCTGTTGCACAGCTGACAACTCTCCTTGAAATTCGACTTCCATGTGCATACCAGCGGTATTATATTGCTCCTTCACATAGGCCTCAAAATCGAAATTCTCTGCTTTTTCGAAGGTTTCCGAGAGGATCTGCACCTGTTGGATGCGATCCAGCCGAAATGAACGATAATCCTGGCGCAGGCAGCAGTAGCCCCCCAGGTACCAGTGCCCTTTCCAGCCAGTGATGCCATAGGGCTCAACCTTGCGGTGGGTGACCTCGTTGTGAAGCGAGCGATAGTCGATTTCAATGCGCTGGGAAGCGTGGATAGCTCCGGAGAGATCGATGAGCAGCGAGGCATCAGGCCGCGCTTGCTGGTTGTGCGGAAAGAGGACCAGGTGGGAAGTAACGGCTTCCAGACGTTCCCGCGCTCGCAGTGGCAGGACCCGCGAGACTTTGGCCAGCGCTCCTTCAATAGCCACAGCTGACTGTCCGATCTCCAGCCACGTACTTGCCAGCAAGCCCAGCATGATCGCTGTGGCTTCCTCTTCCGTAAAGATCAGTGGGGGCAGTTTGAAGCCGGGGCGGAGCCGATAGCCACCGTATCGCCCGATGTTGGCCTCGACAGGAATTCCAACATCCTGGAGGTGCGTGATGTAGCGGCGCACCGTTCGTACATCCATCTCCAGCCGTTCGGCTAATTCTGGACCAGTAATGGACGGTCTGGACTGGATCAATTCAAGTACGGTGAGGACGCGACTGGTTGGATGGTACATAACAATACTCCGCTTTTAGCAATCTTCAACAATTCTCTCTCAAACGAGGACTGATTTTGTCCTCCTTCCAGGATATACTTTCAGTATGAAACATGTCAAGCGAAATGAAAGAGGAAATACCCGATGAACAACACATCCATCATTGCCACGACAGATAGCAAGCCTCGCCTGCGAGGCTTCGCGCTCATCTCTGTGATCGCCGCTCTGATGCTGACACTCTTCTTAGAAGCGCTCGACCAGACGATTGTTGGCACCGCCTTGCCGCGCATCATCGAAGAGTTGCACAGCCTGGATCGCTATAGCTGGGTCGTGACGGCCTATATTCTTGCCACGATGACGATGATCCCTATTGTAGGTAAGCTTTGCGATCAGTTTGGTCGAAAATGGTTTTTGCTCTCAGGCGCCACACTGTTCCTGCTGGGTTCTATACTGGCGGGCGCCTCCCAGAGCATGGATCAACTGATCATCTTCCGGGCCGTACAGGGGCTGGGATCAGGCATCGGCATAGCTTTGATTGCTACCGTCATGGCCGATCTCTTCCCGCCAGATCAGCGGGCGAAATGGAGCGGCCTCTTTGGCCTTGTTTATGGCGTCTCAAGCCTGCTCGGCCCAACCATAGGCGGGTGGCTCGCTGAGCATGGCCCGCTGATGGGGAATCTCGTCACCGAGACGACGCGCTGGCGCTGGGTCTTTTATATCAACTTGCCTGTGGGTCTGATCGCCGTCGTGGCGCTCCTGATCTTCCTGCCTGCCAATCTCTCGGTGCGCACCAGTACCTGGAACGGCTGGGAATCTCTGCGCCGCATCGATTTCCTGGGAGCCATCCTTTGTGCCGCTGCCACCATCTGTCTGATGCTGGGGCTAACCAGAGGCGGCGA
>VBHS01000109.1 GCA_005881295.1 Chloroflexota bacterium | reverse complement strand
TCCGAATCGGGCTCTAAGGTGCATGGACCAACACGCTCAATGGCTGCCCGCATAACCGGATCAATCTCGCTCAAATATGCTATTGCGGTCGCAACAACGTTAGAAAATGACGTTTGCATTGCTATTGTTACTCTTTCCTTGATTTGTACGACATATTATCCTGTGCTGATAAGTATAAGGGGTAGTAGAACGTTTGTCTATGTCCCTTCTCACATATTTTCGTCGGAGGTGGTAAATGACCTGAAGGGTGAGCAGGTTTGGCCCTCAAACATGAGCACTTGCCCCCAATCATGAGCACTGGTATAAATGTTCCTGGGGTGTACAAAAAAGAACATCTGTGCTATGCTTCTTGAAGCACAGCGTTTCTTGAGTGTTTAAGGAGAGCAGTATGAGAGAATTTCAGGCTGATGGGAGAACGATCAGCGCCTATCTGGCCGTTCCCGAGCATGGCAGCGGACCAGGTGTGGTGGTCCTGCATGCGTGGTGGGGACTGACGGAGCCGTTTCGGCAGGTCTGCGACCGGCTCGCGGAGGCTGGCTTCGTGGCGCTCGCCCCCGACCTCTACCGCGGCAAGACGACCGCGTCGGTCGAGGAAGCGCAAGCGTTGGGCGCGGCGCTGGATCGGGATGTGGAGCGGGTGCGCGGCGACATCGCGGGGGCGGTGCAGTTCCTGCGCCAACACGATGCGACACATCTGGCGGACGGTCGCGGCAAGCTCGCCCTCGTCGGCTTCTCGCTGGGAGGCGCCTACGCGCTCGACATGTCCGTCACCCTGGCCGAGGAGATCGCCGCAGTCGTGACCTTTTATGCCGCTTACACCGGACCGGACTATAGCAGAGCTTCGGCCGCCTACCTCTGCCACTTCGCGGAGGATGACCCCTGGGAGCCGGCTGAGTCGGGAGCGTCGATGGAGCAGGCGCTCCAGGCTGCGGGGAGGCCGGTCACCTTCTATACGTATCCGGGGACCAAACATTGGTTCTTCGAGGAGAATCGCCCTGAGTATGACGCCCAGGCTGCTCGCCTTGCCTGGGAGCGTACCATTGAGTTCTTGCATCAACGGCTTGATTAAGCGCTCTCGCTGTGTCGGAGCGCCCATGCCTGATCCGTTGTCCACGATCTTCATCAGTTCATCCCATATCGGGAGCGACGCGCGTGAATCAGCCGGAGTGTCAATCTGTCAATCATTATTACACTTGGAGGCATACAGATGGATCCCTTGTGGAGTAACGCCCTCTGGCAGCAGTTCGGCGCAACTATCGACATGCTCGAAAACGCCCTGCTCGCCTGTCCCAGCACGCTTTGGAATGGACGCCTGTGGAGCGACCACTCAGACCACCCTCTGCCACCGGAATATGCAGCATTCTGGTCTATCACCCATCACACACTCTTCTGGCTCGACTTGTATCTCACAGGCTCACTGGAAGGATTCGCTCCTCCCACGCCCTTCACTTTGGATGAGCTTGAACCAGCACGTGTCCTTCCCGAACAGCCCTATACCAAGGATGAGTTACACGCCTATCTGGTGAATCTGCGCAAGAAGTGCCAGACAACGATTGCTGGGTTGTCAGACGAGAAAGCGCACCAACAGGTCGATTTCCCCTGGATCGAGGGAAAGCCGATGAGCTTTTTAGAGCTCCTCTTGTACACCATGCGCCATGTGCAGGAACATGCGGCCCAGTTGAACCTGTTTCTCGGACAGAATGCCATTGATGGAGCCTCTGATTGGGTCAGCCGGGCGAAAGCCGATGAGGGCGGTGAGTAAGCGCTTTCAGAGTGTGCTGCCTGTCAATCATTTTCTTCTGTGGGCTGAAATTGGAGAAGGAAGTGGGCGGGAAAAATGGACAGTCTGAGACACGCGTACACAATTTACAACTCTAGGAAAAGTATACCAGATGTGGAGCGGTTTGCCCAGGCACATTCCTCTCGCTGCTCATGATTGGGGCAAGTGCTCTTATTTGAGGGCAAAACCTGCTCACATTCCTCCGAAAACCGCCCGAAGAGGATGCTAATACACGGAATATATGCATTTTCATCCGCTTTCACGTCGCACTGCGACATAGTGCTTTCAGGGCATTTACCACATGCGCGCCTGACCCCCTGTTGCAACGAGAGCCATTGGCAAAAGGACCGCGCAGCCGTTGGTTGAGAGCGAGCGGCTGGTAATGCGATTGTCGCTTATTTCGTTGGGGCTGTATATGCGTCGTTTCTTTCACTGGAAGAAGCGCTTGGACAGGCCACCATCCAGCTCTCGGGTAGTGCGCCACAGAATAGATAAGCTCAGCATTTCCACCCCTTTCCCGTAAAATTTCCAGGTGCTTCCCGCGTTTTGCCCGTGTGCCATCGGTCTCCCAACCAGTGCCCCCTGGTACGCTACCGTTGCGCGGAGTACGCGAGCGAGCGTGCATACGAAGGCACCTGTAGTGAAAGTGGAAATGCAATGAACGTTATCCTTGAAGCTATTACCCAGTTTTTTGCGAATATCGCCAACGGGTTCCTGCAGGGGATCAATGGTCCATTCAACGGTTTGATCCCGCTGTTGGGCAATACGCCGCTGGCGCTGACCACGGCGAACACCGTGGTAGAGGGTACCTGGACGATCATGACGGGGGTAGCCGATGCATTCCTGGGCCTGATCGTCGTGATCGCCGCCCTTCAAATGCTATATGGGCAATCAACCGGCACGCTCTACATTCCTCTCTCCCAGTTTGTGCCCAAGCTCATTTTGACAGTTGTGCTCATCCACTTGAGCAAAATCCTCGGGCAGGACCTGATCCTTGTGAATAACGCGCTGTGTGGCCTGGTCCGCGTCGATGTTCTCAACTTTATCCAGCAGGCCAATGGCGGGCAACCGTTCAATGCAGGGCAAAACGTAGGGCTGGCAACCGTCCTGGCCATCATCGCGAGCCTCAGCCTCATCCGGCTCATCTTCCAGGCCTTCAAGCGCATTGTGTTGTTCAACATCCTGTTTGTGCTCAGCGGCCCGGCCTTCCTGCTGTCATTTCACCCGCTCACGACTCCCTGGTTCTCCTACTGGGCCCGCCTGTTCGTTGTGACGATCTTTACCCAGTTTTTTCAGTTTCTCGGCGTCGGGCTTGGCATCCAGATGGTCATTGGCTCGCACCAGACCGGCGTCACCGGGATCTTTCTCGCCATTGCCATGTTCACGCTGGCAGCGGAAATCCCCCTCTTGCTCTCACGTTTTTCCGGCGCGCAGGGCTCTCCCACAGGAGGGATCGGCACGCTGGTACGCACAGCCATGACGGCTGCAATCCTGTTCGCTCGTTAAGTGGCTGCGTGCTATCGCCTGTGATGGAATAGTACGCCGCCTGGAAAGGACGCCTACGCATGAATAATGCAGCAACCAACACCTTTAATTCGATCGTGGTCATCGCTCATTTGCTCACGCAAAACTCCATCACCATCGGCATTGCCGTTGCCATACTCGTGTTTGTGTTTCGTAGCGTGCAGATCCTGTTTACAACCACGAATACGCCAGCCGGCCGCTCCGAGCGCTGGGACGGCATCAAAACGGCTCTCATCGTTGCCTTCCTCATCGGGATAGGTGGAGCGGCCGTCCGGGTTGCCGTGAGTCTCGGCCAGATGGTCAAGTAACTGCCTTTTACCGTGCGTGGAGGCATGCCAGCGCAATGAGCCAGGCCTTTGATACATCTGGGGCGATTGCGCAATAAAAAGGAGAGAAGCGGGGGGAGCATCATTTTCCAGAGATAGGCACGCAAACGCCCCTTGGAAGCGCCCTCTCCCGCGCTCGTAAGAGGACCACCTATGCAGGAGTACCCCAAAAACCCCTTCGTGAAAGAAGTGCCATCGCATCTCTTTCGCTTTGAAGAGAAAATCTTCGGCATGACCCTGGCACAGCTGCTCAGCGACATCGGGGCGGGCGTGGGTATCATCGCGTTGATTTCGGCTCTCCCCCTGGTCGCGCGTATCCTCGTTGGGGTCCTCCCGGCCATCCCGGTCCTCATCCTGGTGCACGGGAGAGCGCAGGACCAGCCGCTTCTGTACTGGATCTACCTGTACGCGCGCTCATTGATCATTCCCAGGCGCGCCACCTGGCAGTCGCTCGACGAGCTGAAGGCTGCCACTGGTGGAAAAAAGAGAAGAAAACAGCCACCTTCCGTCCAGGAGGCGTGGATCCAGCTTGATATGCTGGATGGCAGTATCATGGGGTATAGCGAGCCAGAAGGCGGAAAAAGCAGAGCTCGCGGCCGCTACTGGGCGATTTTCGAGATCGAGGGGCGCAATATATGCTATCTGCCCGAACAGGAACAGGTGCAGGTCTTCGGGCGCTTCGAAACGTTTCTCACGGGGTTGAACTTCCGTCTCCAGTTTATCACCCACGTCGAGCAAGTGCACCCCGATGCCTATCCGCCCCTCGTCGCACAGAAACGTATGGTAGCACGGATCGCACAGAAATTCCCGCGCCTGGCCCGTTTGCAGCAGTGGAGCATCGATTACCAGCAGCGCCAGCTGCACAACTGTACGACCACGCGCTATTTCGCCGTAGTATCCG
>VBHS01000108.1 GCA_005881295.1 Chloroflexota bacterium | reverse complement strand
TGTGCCTGGCGTAGGTCCTCCTTGCCGGATTGAAGAGCATCGCTCACGTTTGCATGCTGGCATGAAGCGATGCTCACTGTAAAAGACCTTTAGAGATGAGAAGAAAGGAATCATTATGAGCGACGACGTAAAGAATAGGACACTCGAGGCACCACGCCCCGCGCTGTCGACTGCGACAAATCTACAACACCCAAAGGCCTCTCTTGAGACGAGCAAGAGCTACGTGAAGCCTCTCATTGCTGAACTCATCGGGACGTTCGCCTTCGTCTTCATCGGGGCGGGCTCGATCATCGCTAATGTCCTGACCCATGGCGCACTCGGCCTGCTAGGCATCGCCCTGGCTCATGGACTGGCCCTCTCGATCATGGTCACCGTCTTCGCGGCGACCTCGGGAGGACATATCAACCCCGCGGTCACCATCGGCTTTCTGGTGACCAGGCGCATCGCGCCTCTTCTGGGGCTGCTGTATATCGTGGTCCAACTCGTTGGCGCAACCCTGGCCGGCCTGCTGCTGCGGGCTGTGTTTCCGCAAGCGGTCTGGCAGGCGGCCCAACTGGGCACACCGATGCTGGCGCCTGGTGTCTCCTTTGGCACAGGGGTCCTCGTTGAGGCGGCCCTGACGTTCTTCCTGCTGCTGGCGGTCTTCGGAACCGCCGTCGATCCACGAGCCCCAAAAATCGGGGGATTTGGCATCGGCTTGACGGTGGCATTCGATATCCTGATGGGCGGAGCGCTGACGGGTGCAGCGATGAATCCTGCCATCGCCTTCGGCCCAGCCCTGGCTGGCGGCTTCTGGCAAAACGATCTCGTTTACTGGATCGGGCCGATCATCGGTGCCGTCATCGCAGCCCTGATCTACCAGTATGTGATCTTGGGTAGCCGGTGGGGCACCCAAGAGAAGGCCTAGCAGATCGCTTCGGTCTGCTCTAGCAGGTACCTGTAGTTCTGCTCTACTACAGGTACCCCTAATACTACAGCCGCACTTAGGATGTAAAACGCCTGCAATGGCGGGTTGATATAGGATAAGGGTTTAACCAAAGTTGAGCCTCGCAAGCCGTTTCAGGACGGTTCTCCTGTGGAAGTGCAGCTGTAGTACTAAGATCCGTGCAAAAAGAGGCAAGATGGCGATGAGCCGTCTTCTCAGGCTCGTTGATGGAGTTTTTAGTCTGCAAAGTCATGATGATAAAGAAGTGTGAATGATGGCAATACTCAGTTCTCTGGGTGATGTCTGTGAGACGGTATTCACTGCACCTGCTCCCGCAATGGTGCTTTCCACCACTGAACCGATTTTTGAAGTGGATGTGAATGCGTTCTTGACTCAACCCACTTCGGAGCGTACTACAAACCCACCAGTTGAGGTGGAACTACTGTTAGACGAGGAACATAATTCCTTCCCAACCGAACCGGATGATGGAGAAGAGATGAGCGAGGCCGAGATACTTCAGGACCTTCCCAGCCGCCCACGACCTGATCGCGCACCCACTGCTCGGCAGGCTGGAGACGCTGAAGATCTTTTTGAGAGCTACCTGCATGAGATGCGGAGATTTGGTCGCCTCACCCCTGCCGAGGAGATTGAACTGGCGCAACGCGTCGCCGCTGGCGATGAATGGGCGCGTCACCAGTTGATCGAGGCAAATTTGCGTCTGGTGATTGCTATTGCGCGTCAATACAGCCATACCGGTGTCCCTCTTCTCGACCTCATCCAGGAGGGAAACCTGGGGCTGATGCGTGCGGCCGAGAAATTTGACGCTCAGCGTGGCTGTCGTTTTGGGACCTATGCCACCTGGTGGATTCGCCAGGCAGTCAATCGTGCCCATTCCTCGCTCGCCGACACACTTGAAGATAGTGCGGCTTCCACTCTCGATGAGATCACCGCACAACGTGTCCTCAGTGAACAAGCGCATGAACAAGTGCATCGAGCCCTGGCCTTGCTTCCTCCACGTGAACGTTTAGTCATCACCCTACGCTACGGCATCAGCGATGGACGCAGTCGCACTTTGCTCGAAGTCGGCAAAGAACTCGGTGTCACACGCGAACGGGTTCGCCAGCTCGAAGCGGCAGCCTTCAAACGAATGCGTCCCCATATAGGCCTCTGAGGAACAATGGGTATGGTGCAGATATATCGTAACATCCTTACCTTGGGGAAAACACACAATTGAAGGGAAATAAACATATGTCACAAGAAACTGTATTCACTGTTCTTGCCTCTACGGGGCGGACACGGTTTTTGGATGCCTGTTATCGTAGACCACCTGATGCCACAGCTGTGTGGTTTATGCGTCAAGCGGGTCGCAGTTTCGCCGAGTACCGCGAGTTGCGCAAGAAGTATGGCATTCTAGAGATCGCTAAAACACCTGAACTCAGTACGCAAGTCACCCTGATGCCCGTGCACACCTTCGGTGTTGATGGAGCCGTCTTGTATGCTGATATCATGCTTCCTCTCGAAGGTATGGGTGTCTCGCTGGAGATTGAGCCAGAGGTGGGACCGATCATTCACAACCCTATCCGCACCATGAAGGATGTCGAGGCCTTGCGTGTCCTCGATGCGCAGGAGACCGTCCCGTATGTGCTGGAAACGGTGCGTATGGTACGTCGCGAACTAGCGGGAAAGCAGGCGGTCATAGGCTTTTCAGGCGCTCCATTTACTCTGGCGTGTTACATGATAGAGGGCAGGCCATCGCGGAATTATGAGCTTGCCAAATCGCTCATGTATGGACAGCCAGGGGTATGGCATGCCTTAATGGACAAACTTACTGCCGTCGTCTCAAACTACCTGCTGGCACAGCTCAAGGCGGGTGCCGATGTCGTACAGGTTTTCGATAGTTGGATTGGGGCTGTGAGCCCAAGTGTGTACAGGCGCTTCGTCCAACCCTCTATGAAGCGCATCTTTGCAGCAATTAAGGAGACCGGTTCGCCCTCTATCCACTTTGGCACGGGCACGGCAGCCTTGTTAGAGGTGATGACCGAGGCAGGTGGCGACGTGATCAGTGTGGATTGGCGCGTTGACCTCGATGAGGCCTGGACGCGGATTGGTTATGACCGCGGCATACAGGGCAATCTGGATCCAACGCTTCTGTTGACCTCGTGGCCTGTTATTGAGGCCGGCATGCACGATGTGTTGCGTCGTGCTGGCGGTCGTCCAGGTCACATCTTTAATCTCGGACACGGCGTTCCCGCCTCCACTGACACGGACTTGCTGCGCCGGCTGGTAGATGCGGTACACGAGGCAACGAGGAGATAAGGAGAGAAAAGGATGGCAAATAAGCATGTGGGTGTGATGCTGATGACTTACGGGTCGCCGACCACACTCGACGATATTCCAGTCTATCTCAAACACGTCTATGGTGGGAGCACTGCTAGTCCAGAAGTGCTCGCCGAATTCCGGCGACGCTATGGACTTATTGGCGGTTCACCCCTGCTGCACATTACTCGCGAACAAGCTGCAGCGCTACAGGAGGAGCTGAATAACTTTAGCGAGGATGGCACAACCTATTCTGTTGGTGCCGGTATGCGCTTCGCGCCGCCATTTATTGCTGATGTCACACCGGAGATCGCCGCCGACGCTCAGCACATCGTCGGCATCATCATGTCACCACAGTACTCACCACTCATCATGAAGGGCTACGTGCGTACGCTCGAGGATGCCGTCGCCGAACTGCATTGTGATGACCTGAAGCTGTCGATCTCGCGGGATTGGCATATGCAGCCCTCCTTTCTGCAAGCTCTGGCTGAGCGCGTTCAGCAAGCTCTGGATGGCTTCCCCCCGGATGTACGCGAGCGCGTTGCAGTGCTGCTCACAGCACATAGCATGCCTAAGCGCGTCGTGGAGCAGGAGCCTGACTACATCAATAACCTTCAAGAGACAGCTGCCGCTGTTGCTCGGCTCGTAGGGCTTGCAGACGAGCAGTGGATGTTCTGCTATCAAAGTGCAGGTCACACGCCCGAAGAGTGGCTCAAACCCGACTTCGCTGATATCATGCCAGAACTACAAAAGGCTGGACAGACCCACGTCTTAATCGCGCCTGTGCAATTCCTGGCCGACCATCTCGAAATTCTCT
>VBHS01000107.1:4705-5037 GCA_005881295.1 Chloroflexota bacterium | reverse complement strand
CTACCGCCTGGGCCCATGGACGCTCTCTGACACCGGAGCAGGCGCTCGCCGCCAGGGGGCAAAAACCGGCTCCAACCTCGACGAAGATCGTGACTTCCCCCACGACCTATCCAGCTGGATTGACGGCACGCGAGGTAGAGGTCCTGCGCCTGCTGGCAAGCGGCATGACTGACATCCAGATAGCTACCAAGCTCATTCTCAGTCCCCGCACCGTCCATGCCCACATCAGTTCCATCTATAGCAAGCTTGGCATTACTTCGCGCAGTGCAGCAACCCGCTATGCCATCGAGCACAACCTTGCCTGACAAGAGCTTTCAGGGGTAGGTATTGTG
>VBHS01000107.1:0-4642 GCA_005881295.1 Chloroflexota bacterium | reverse complement strand
CCTACGAATTCGACGATCTGTTTCTCCCGACCACAACAACGGTAGCTAGGTAATTCTGTCTAGAGGATTCCCAGGGCAATGAAGGGAAAGAATTACACGTTTCTGTCGATGTATGCCGGCCTATCAGTAAGGTATATCTCTGGTAGAGCGTGTAGCACACCTGAAGCAAAGAACGAGTGTTGAATCGAGTAACCGATCACGAATAACTTGAATAGATACTCGAAACGGCAAGCATTCCAAAGGGAGCAGGGATTCATGGTATTATTCAAAGACTCACAAGATACGCGCACCATCACTGGTCGGCAGGATACGGAATCTAAAGATAGCTTGAATAGCTACCTGTGTGATGTTCGTAGATTTAACCTCCTCACTTATGCTGAGGAAACCGATCTCGCGCGACAAGCCGGTGTCGGCAATGAACTGGCGCGTCACAAGCTGATCGAGTCAAATTTGCGCCTTGTCATCGCTATTGCGCGTCACTACAACAATTCAGGTGTGCCTCTTGTAGACCTCATCCAGGAAGGTAACCTGGGGCTGATACGTGCCGCCGAGAAATTTGACTATCAGCGTGGCTACCATTTCGGAACGTATGCGACCTGGTGGATCCGCCAGGCAGTAAGCCGCGCTGTTGAAGATCAGTCACGTCTGATTCATCTCCCTGAGCATGTGGCGACACGCCTGCGCAAGGTCCGACGCATCTCGGCGCAACTCTCGCAAGAGAGCGGGCAGGATCCCGTGCCGGAGCAGATAGCTGGGGCAAGCAATATGGATCTAGACGAAGTTAATTATCTGCTTGGCCTCGTCGAACAGCCTGTTTCTCTTGACACGCCCATTGATGATGAGGCCAATTTCTCACTCGTTGACACGCTTGATGATAGTGCAGCCCTGACTGAAACTGCCTCGCACCATCTCCTTGATGAAGAACTGCATCAAGCGCTCGCCTTGCTTAATCCACGTGAACGCATGGTCATCACCCTGCGCTACGGTATTGGCGATGGCCGCTGCCGTACCTTGCTCGAAATCGGGAAAGAACTGGGTATCTCACGTGAGCGTGTTCACCAACTCGAAGTGAGATCTTTGAAGAAGATGCGCGGTTGCGTCGCCAAGTAGAGATATCAATACATCCATGTGTAGAGAGTTCGCAAGAGCTTCTACCAGGCTAGAAAGTGGGTCATCATGAGTATTACTACACCGCCGATAAAACCACAGCTCACACCACAACAATATGAAATGTTGCATGGTGGAGGGGCTGAAGCTGCTGAAATTGCGAAACAGCGATTGTCACGCAGGCGTTTCCTTCGTCGATCTCTGTTTGCCGTCTGGGGACTATCTGCAACCGCCGGTGTGGCTGGTGCGCTCAACATGCTGTATCCAAACCTGACCGGTCAGTTTGGCTCTCTATTGACAGTTGGCAAAAAAGCAGATTTTCTGGCTGCCAGGCCTTCTGATTTCAAGATCGATCAAGCTGGCATGTTCTATCGCCAACCGGCTAAAGCCTATGTCGTCCATCTCGCCCAAGACACAACGTTCTCATTGCAAGGGACAACGCTTGGGGATCAGCTGGCCTCGGAGACAGTCGTTAAAGATAGCGATGGCTCGTACTGGATTGCCTTGTTTCAACGATGTGTCCATCTGGGTTGTACCGTCCCGTTTCGCGATGACTGTGTGAGTTTCAAATGCCCCTGTCACGGCTCTCATTATAATGTGACTGGTGAATATCTGGATGGCCCAGCCCCAAGGAGCCTGGATCGCTTCGCCCTCTCCTTCAACGGAGAAGATGTGGTGATTGACACGGGAACACTCAACAATAAAGTGCCGCATCCTGATGCCACGACGCGCTTGATTCCAGTGCCAACCGTACAATGTAGTGCATAACATCATAAATACACTTGATCATTCCAAAGAGAAGTAAGGCAAGCTCGACAAGAAGCAAGAACGGTTCTATTTGTTCTCACAAACATTCATTTTCAAGAGGAGGAGACGCTATGAGCAAACGTGAAAACCAGGCACAGCCGGCAAAAGGGAAGGTGCAGGTTGGAGACTGGGCACAGGACTTTACCCTCCCCGACCAATCAGGGGCGTGGGTCTGCCTTGGAGATTTTCTCGGGAAGACGGCCATCGTGCTGTACTTCTATCCAAAGGATAACACTTCCGTCTGTACAGCCGAAGCATGCGCCTTTCGGGACAGGTACGAGGTCTTTCAGGCTGCCGGAGCGGAGGTCATCGGCATTAGTTCAGACTCCGTGGAGTCCCACCGGCATTTTGCTCAGGAACACGAGCTCCCCTTTCTTCTGTTGAGCGATGAGGGTGGCATCATCAGAAAGCGCTATGGTGTGTCTACTGCTTTTGGTCTTCCGGGGCGCGTGACATACGTCATCGATAGACAGGGAATTGTCCGTCACATCTTCTTCTCACAATTTACTTCAGAGAAACATGTCACAGAAGCGCTCGAGACCCTGCGTACGATACAAGAGGAACATGTGTAACTCGTTCGCTCACCACCGGTCCCAGTGCAACATCGACTCCTCTGCTTGGTTCTGTCGTTTTCGTTTCAACAGTCTCGCAGAGGAGGCCTTTTTTGCCTCAGCCTCGCTTGTCCGGCATTCCCAACTTGTTCCTGCTTGATCAGTTCCTGGACGATTCGGGATGAGTCCTCCCTCGTCTTACTGAGCGACGAATTCCCGGGCAAAGCGATGGATGGGGGTCAGGTCTGTTGCGCTCGTGGGGAAATCGAGGATCAGCTCGTGGATGCCGACCTCTTCCAGTGCCGCAATACGCTGACGGATTGTCTGCGGACTGCCCACAAGCGAAGTATCTCTGAGCTGATTCCTCACAGGAGGAGGAAGCAAAGCCAACGCCGTTTCATCGTTCTCAGCAATGGAGCAGACAGCGCCGGTGGTGCAGTGGATCGTCGCGAAGTCGCGTCCCAACGTCTCACAATGCGTTTTGAGCACGGCTAGCTTATGCCGGATCGTCTCCAGATCACCAAGCACATTACAGGCATCGCCAAACTGCGCGACGAGCTTGAGTGTGACCTTCTCTCCGCCACCGCCAATCAGGATCGGGATATGCGGCTTCTGCACCCCTTTGGGCTGATTGATGGCGCCACGTACCTGGTAATACGTGCCCTCGAAGGTGGCCTCTTCCTGCGTCCACATGGCAAGAATGACCTGGAGTGCTTCTCGCAGCATGCGCAGGCGCTGCGGGCCATCAGGATAGGGATAGCCATACGCTCGATACTCGTGCTCGTACCACCCCGCCCCAATGCCGAAATTCAAGCGGCCATGTGAGAGGACATCGAAGGTGCTGGCCATTTTAGCGAGCAAGGCGGGATTGCGATAGCCATTGCAGGTCACAATCTGGCCAATGCGGACGCGTCGCGTGTCGCGTGCCAGAGCCGCCAGCGACATCCAGGTCTCAAAGGTGACCTCCTGCGATGGCGTGGGAACGGTATGAAAGTGATCAACCATCCAGATGGACTCATACCCATCCTCATCGGCTGCCTTGGCCACATTCGTCATCGCTTCGTAGGCTTCAATGGGATCCTTGATCATCGCCAAGTTCATTTTCCAGCCGTTGGGAATTTCGACACTATACTTCATGCTTTCCTTCTTTCATTGAAAAGATGATACACAGCGCACGCAGAGCATTCTCAGGAAAGAGTGGAGCGGAGTCAGAACCTCTCGTGTGCAGCGGGTGGAACCGGCACCTGTTCTCAGGTCATCTGTGGTCGGGCTTTTGAGGAGCGTACCTACTCTCACCACGCGGGACTCCTGCGCGTGCGAAGGTCGAGCACCACTCCGAGAGACACGACTGATTGCACCAGGCAGATGGAGGTTCAGACGAACGTATGGGATACACAACCGATGATAGAGGTCGAGCATCTCTGTCTCTCTTTCTACGGCATCACTCTTCTCTGAAAGATATGATACCATATTGCCAGGTTCTTCCGCACATGAGCAGCCGCTTCGGGAGATCTCTGTATGAAAGAAAAAGCCTGTACTGGCTACTCTTCTGAAAGGGGGTTTTCATCCTGGGTGGTGAACCCCTTTCATGACCATCTTGGGTCATCCGTTCAAAAATTTGCCCTTCGAGAAGGATAGAATACTCCCTCTTTGCTTGCAAACGAAGGTAGGAGAAGATAAAATCGGTAGTCGTTAACATCTTCTCATGCTCGAACACCGGTACTCTCATGTAAAGGAGGAGCTTATTTCGTGGATCGTGTTCTTACGTATCTCCTGCAGTTGAGAGGTTTCTGCATGGACGTGCTTCCCTCTCGCTTTCTTCAATGGACGAAACCGCTCAGTACCTCATTGCTCCTCGAAACGCTCGCCGATCTTGGCAGAAGCAAGTCCCAGCTCATCGCAGAAAACGCTCTTTTACGAAAACCTCTCACACATGTGCCGTCCGCCGCAACTTTAGAATTAGAATGAGCGTGAGGGAGCAAAATAGGGGCCTGCGACTTGGGTACTGGAATTGAGGCCAATTGCTCATGAATCCACACATGGACTGGCCTCAGACATTTTCTGCCCCATATGGCAGGCGCAACTTCCTTGCCTGAGAAGCGAGAAATGGGCCTCAACGCAATTTAGAAAAATCCGCCCTATTATTAGAAATAGTACGCGAATCCGCACTAACTTTA
>VBHS01000106.1 GCA_005881295.1 Chloroflexota bacterium | reverse complement strand
TATCATAACAAGCCAACCGAAGTACGGGACGAAGATAACCGTCAATACGCCAACGCATATCGCAGGTCTGATAGACTTTGCGGGCGGCGCTGTTGGTGTGCTCGTGACAAGCTTCGATGTCTGGTCGCACCAGTTACCACGCATCGAAATCTATGGGACGGACGGAACCTTAAGTGTCCCGGATCCAAACACCTTTGGTGGACCCGTGAGACTGCGACGTGCCGGTGAGAATGACTGGCGTGATATCCCGCTAACACATGCCTATACCACGAACAGCAGGGGCATCGGTGTCGCAGATATGGTGTATGCAATACGCGCAGGGCAGCCTCATCGCGCAAGTGGAGCCTTGGCATATCACGTCCTCGACAGCATGCAAGCGATCCTCGAGTCATCCACCGAGGGTAAGCACATCGTGTTAACAAGTACATGCAGTCGTCCCGAGCCACTTCCTCCAGGGACTCTGGAGACGGCCTGGGGTGATGAGAACGAGAATCATTGAGTCGTGCGTGTTCGTGAGCCTGAGATCGGGCATCCATCAGAGATGCCTACAAACAAGGAGGAAAAAGTGTCTCAAATCAAAGGACCGGCGATATTTTTGGCACAGTTTGCCCAGGATGCTCCACCGTATAATACCCTCCCAGCAATCACGCAGTGGGTGAAAGATCTGGGCTACATAGGCGTACAGATCCCAGGCTGGGATAGCCATTTTATTGACCTGGACAAAGCAGCCGAATCAAAGCAGTACTGCGAAGACCTGAAGGGACAAACCAACGGGTTAGAGATCACTGAGATCGCGACCCATCTCATCGGCCAACTCGTCGCGGTACACCCGGCGTTCGATATCCTGTTCGATGGTTTCGCTCCCCCTGCATTGCGTAATAATCCCAAAGCGCGTACGGAGTGGGCAGTCGATCAGATGACCAGGGCCATCAAGGCGTCGAGAAACCTTGGTCTGAACGTCCTCCCAACATTTTCTGGCGCGTTGCTCTGGCATACGATGTATCCCTGGCCCCAGAGACCTCCAGGGCTGGTAGACATGGGCTTCAAAGAACTGGCCAAAAAGTGGCAACCGCTGCTGAACGTAGCTGATGAGTATGGTGTCGATTTAGCTTTTGAAATCCACCCCGGAGAGGACCTGCACGATGGAGTAACATTTGAGCGCTTCCTGGCTGCCACTGGCAATCATCCCCGTGTGCATATCCTCTATGACCCATCCCACTTCGTTTTACAGCAGTTGGATTACATCGGCTACATCGATGTCTACAAAGATCATATCAAGGCGTTCCACGTAAAGGACGCCGAATACCACCCCTCAGCAAAGTCGGGTGTCTACGGCGGCTACCAGGACTGGAGAGACCGCCCCGGTCGCTTCCGCAGCCTGGGAGATGGGCAGGTTGACTTCAAACGTGTTTTCTCGCAACTGACGCAGGTCGGCTACGCAAGCTGGGCGGTGCTCGAATGGGAATGCTGCATCAAAGACTCCGTGCAAGGAGCCACCGAGGGAGCCCCATTCATTAAGAGCATGCTCATCGACGTTCCTACCAGGGCCTTCGATGATTTCGCCGGCGGCGGCACGGACGAAGCGACGAATCGCCGTATACTTGGCATAAACGAATAGTGGACGACCAGGAGCGTCTTGATAAAAACATTCGTGAACGATGCTTCATACTCATATGAATGAGAGGGAGTCAATATGAGCCGAGATGTTTCGAACAGAAAACTACGCGCCGGTATTGTCGGTGGAGGTCGTGGCTCTTTTATTGGAGCCGTACATCACGTTGCCGTCGAACTGGACGGCGAGGCCGAAGTCGTAGCCGGTGCAATGTCCACCGATCCCCAGACAGCCGCTGCTTCCGCCAAAGCCTGGTACCTGGATCGTTCATACGATGACTACAAGGAGATGGCGAAAGCTGAAGCGGGGAGACCAGATGGGATCGACTTTGTCATGATCACGACGCCGAACCACATGCATTTTCCTGTCGCAAAAGCCTTTCTGGAACAAGGCATCCACGTGGTTTCGGAAAAGCCCATGACCTTCAGCCTGGAAGAAGCCCAGGAGTTGGTGAAGACCGTCGAAAATAGCAACCTTGTCTATGCACTGATGCACAACTACACTGGCTATCCTGCTGTACGCCAGGCGCGTTACATGGTACGCCAGGGCGAACTCGGCGACATCAGGAAAGTCCTGGTAGAGTACATTCAGGACTGGCTCATGGCGCCGGAAGAGAAGGCTGGGAATAAGCAGGCAGTCTGGCGCACCGATCCTACAAAATCAGGGATTGCAGGATGTGTGGGCGACATCGGCACCCATGCTGAGAACCTGCTTGAGTTCATTACCGGCGTGAAGATCGCGTCACTAAGCGCCGACCTGACCACCTTCGTTGAGGGCAGGCTGCTCGACGATGATGCGAACATGCTGCTGCACCTGGAGAACGGCGGCAAAGGAGTTCTTACCTGTTCCCAGGTAGCGGCCGGTGAGGAGAATGCGCTCAACATCCGCATCTATGGCAGCAAGGCAGCGCTGGAATGGCACCAGATGGAGCCGAATACATTGATCTTCAAAGCGCCAAATCAGCCAGGCCAAATCCTGCGAACGGGGCTACCCTACATGAGCGCAGAGGCAAAACAGTTAACACGCCTACCACCAGGGCATCCCGAAGGCTTTTTTGAGGCGTTTGCCAATATTTACAAACTGGTGATCGAAGACATTCGCAGGGTTCAAGCAGGTCAACAGCCTGTGGGTGGCTACCCCAATGTGTACGATGGGCTGAGAGGCATACAATTCGTGTACAAGGCCGTTGAAAGCTCAAAGAAGGGGAGTGTTTGGCTAGATATGTAACACGGTTTTGACCAGATAGTAGCCAGAGAAAAGAGCTGAAAGGGTATGCGGAAGGAAGGTTGGAAAGCAAAACGAACCTTAGAGCTGTCTTAGCAGGCTGCGGCAGCAACAGTAAGTATTGGCTAGACGCAGCTCGCGAAATCCCTGATCTTGAAGTAGTTGGGTTAGTCGACCTGGTGGAGGAGTCTGCCAGGAGAAAAGCTGCCGAGTATGGATTGCAGGATGCAGCGATTGGTACAGATGTCAGGCTCATGCTAGAGCAAACCTCCCCTGATGTCGTTTTCGATTGTACCGTGCCCGAGGCCCATTTTCAGGTCACCATGGAGGCCCTCGAGCACGGATGCCATGTCCTTGGCGAAAAACCGCTGGCCGATACGATGGAGCACGCCAGGGAGATGGTTGCGGCTGCACAAGAAGCGGGAAAGATTTTCTCGGTCATCCAGAATCGGCGCTATATGCCGGGCATTCGCCGCCTCAGAGAATTTCTGAAGTCAGGAACGCTTGGACCGCTAACAACCGTAAACAGCGATTTCTACATCGGCGCGCACTTCGGTGGCTTCCGTGATCACATGCAGCACGTGCTGCTCCTGGATATGGCCATTCACACGTTCGACGCGGCCCGTTTCCTTGCCAATGCTGATCCCGTCTCCGTGTACTGTAAAGAATGGAATCCCACGGGCTCGTGGTACGATCACGATGCATCGGCTGTTGCAGTCTTCGAGATGAACAATGGCCTTGTCTACACCTACCGCGGCAGCTGGTGCGCGGAAGGCCTCCCGACAACATGGGAGGGCGATTGGCGCATCGTCGGTCAAAGGGGCAGCGTGAAATGGGATGGGGGCGAGAATATCATGGCACAGGTGGTCTCCGAGACGGGTGGATTCCACTCCACATATCAAGATATCTCTCCGCCGCCCTACAACTCAGTGGAAAAAGTCGGCGGTCATCTCGGCTTGATGCAGGAATTTATCTCGTGCGTCAAAACGGGTGCTACGCCTGAAACGATCTGCAGCGACAACATCAAGAGTCTTGCGATGGCCTTCGGGGCTATCGAGAGCGCCCGATCGGGAAAGTGCTTAGAGATCGCATGGTAAGTGTCATGTAAGCGCTTGTATGTAACCGAGGTATGCCAGGCTCGCAGCGAGTTGCTGCTCCTCGTAGGCGATGATCAGCTCCTCTGGCTCTTCCCGTTCAAAAGGGGTTCGCCAGTCTCCTCCTGCCGTCCTGGCATTAGCCTGAACGAAGCGCCACACGCGGGCGAGCTGGGCTGCCGTTCGAGGAGGATACTCGGGCCAATAATCATCTGGTCCAGGGGTTCCTCCGCCGTCGCCAGTGGATTGCCTGTGTCTAACGTGACGCCGAATCGCGGTGAGCCTATGGACTCGCACAGCCAGAGCAATTCTTCGGACGCCAGGTCCTGGTGGTTCTCCACGGCAAGGTTCACCCCGGCATGCTCTGCCACGGTTGTTGCCTCCCGCAGCCCGACCAGGACTTCCTGGAGAAACGACTGCCAGCGGCCAGCCAGAGGTCGCCGGTCACCCCCAATCTTCGCGCCCCCTACCGCCGTGCGCACCGTGCCGACACCCAGGCGCGCACCCAGTTCAATGTCCTTCATGAGCTTGTCAGGAGCGTAGCCTCCGCTCGCAAGTGTGATGAACAACCCGTGGTTACGCGCATACTGCGCCACGTCCTCTATGTCCTCACCCTGCAACAGGGATGCCGGCAACTCTACACCTTCCAGGCCAGCAACAAGGGCTCGGTCCATCAATTGCCTCGATCTGATTGGAGGGCGTGTGGACGCTGGATGGATGCCCATACTAAAAACGGTGCCATAGACAGCAAGACCAATGCGCATCATCGTCTTCCTTTCTCAAAAGCTACTGGAACCTGTCACCCATCACGATGGTTCTATATAGGAATAGGGCGGATGCCATACCCTGTCGCTCACTCTGCCGTCCAGCCGCCGTCGACGACGAGCGCTGCACCGGTCATAAAGCTGGATGCATCCGAGGCGAGGAAAATGACCACTGGGCCAAGTTCCTCCGGACGACCCCAGCGGCCTAAGGCTATGTGACTGAGAAACAACTGATTCGCCTGCGGGTTGTTCATCACCGGAATGTTCAGTTCAGTTGCGAATGGGCCGGGACACAGTGCATTGACATTAATGTTGTAAGGGGCCCATTCCAGCGCCAATACTTTCGTTAATTGGATGACGCCTCCCTTACTAGAACAATAGGCGCTACGCTCAGGCAAGGCCGTTAAGGCCAGCATGGAAGCAAGGTTGATCACCCGGCCATAGCGCTGCCCCTTCATATAAGGAGCCACAGCCCGAGCACAAAGAAAAGGAGCTTTCAGATTGGTATCCTGCACCAGGTCCCAACTGGCTTCGTCAAATTCCTCAACGGGCTTGCGGATGTTGATTCCTGCATTGTTGACCAGGATGTCAATGCGTCCGAATTCTCCAATGACCGATTGGACCATGGCTTCGACCTGTTGGGAGTCGGTCACATCGACTGTAATTCCCAGGGTATGTCGCCCTGTCGCCTCTGCGATGGCAGCAGCACTTTTCTGTGCCTTCTCATGTTGGCGGCTGGTAACCGCGACACTGGCGCCAGCTTCAGCAAGGGCCTGGGCCATCACAAACCCCAATCCACGATTCCCGCCAGTGATCAATGCGACGCGACCATCTAGCTTGAATGCGTCAAGATACATAGAATTCTGCTCTCCTTTCGGATCGTACCAGGGCCCGGCGGGTCCTGGCTTTGTACTAAGTTGCTGTAGCCGCAAGCGGTAATGTTACCGGTGGCACATCTGCGACATCAACCCAACGTCGCTCTTGCACGGATTGCAGGACGGCATCGATTACGGCCTGACAGCGCATACCGTCATAGAACTTCGGGATATCGCTGTTGCCAGCCACGATGGCCTGGATAAAGGCAAAACCCTGGTCATAACGGAATGTCGTGGTAGGTTCGCCCACCAGGGGATCACGAGGCGAGCCGGGGTAAGCCAGGAAATCGCGCGGTACAGGAACAGTCTCTAAGATACCACCCGCACTTCCAAGGGTAATTTCGTGTGGGCGATGCAGGTGGTAGATCAGTGTTCCTTCAGTGCCATAGACCTCAAACTCGTCAAGGCTCCGCCCACCACTTTCACGCCCTTTCGCTACCTTACTCAAGTTAAAAGAGGCGACGGTTCCCTGCTCAACGCCGACGCCTTCAGCAAACTCGGCAATAAACGAGGCGAAATCCTCCACATCAGCCGGTGCTGGTATTCCATCGCGCCCGGGACGCAGCGGGACATAAGTGCGTGTCAAACCGATCACGCGAGCAATAGGGCCAATTAAGTCATGGCAGAAGTCTATGCGGTGAGCGCCCATATCACCGACCTCGCCCGCTCCAGCCAGCGCACGCTTCTGTCGCCAGCCCAGGTGAGTCTCAGGAACGTCCATCAGACGGGCGATCCTCAGATGACGCGGCAAGCCGATGGTACCCCGACCTAAGAGGTGCTTGAGATAGCGCATAGCGGGCACGAAGCGATAGGTAAAGGCCGTCATATGGCGCACGCCAGCGTGCTCGGCAGCCTCGTACATCTGTACCGTCTCGGCGTAGTTCATACCGAGCTGCTTCTCGGTGAGTACATGTTTTCCAGCGGCGATGGCAGCAAGTGCGACAATCTCCGCCTGTGGGCAGAGTCGTAACCCTGGCAGATGCACGTGGCTACTGATACCGCCGAGGCCGATCACACCAACACCAACTCTTGACTCACGCATACCATGTTCCTTTCGCAGTTACGTTCATTGTTGGCTTGAAAACTTTGTTGAGATACGCTCTCTTCTGTTTTTAGCAGGGGCAGATGTTAAGAGAGGTTATTCGTTGCCTTGACAGGCAATAGGGTACAACTTATACTTCAAGGATACTATGGGCTCCTGCTATTGTCAAACACGACATTGCTTTATGTATGCAGTATGAGGATGCCAGGCGTACTGTTCTCGCTGCATGCATTGTCCACAATGTTGTCAATCTTCATATAAATCAGGCTAGAGGGAGTACTTATGCAAATTACTGCACTGGAATTGTTTCAGGTACCGCCGCGCTGGCTCTTTCTCAAGCTTTCGACCGATAGCGGTATCAGCGGATGGGGAGAACCGATCCTTGAAGGCCACACTGAGGCGGTCGCTGCCGCGGTGCGAGCAGCAAGCGAGTACCTCGTTGGACAGGATCCCACCCGGATCGAGGAAATATGGCAAGTGTTGTACCGTGGCCGCTTCTACCGTGGAGGTTCTGTGCTGATGAGTGCAATGGCCGGTATCGACCAGGCCTTGTGGGACGTGAAGGGAAAGCACTACGGCGTGCCGATCCATGAGTTTCTTGGTGGGCGCGTGCGTGACAAGATACGTGTGTATGCCTGGATAGGTGGCGACAGCCCATCCGAGGTTGCTCCGGCTGCACGCAGGCGAATGGCGGAAGGATTTACAGCGATCAAGATGAATGCTTCGAGCCAGATGCATTACATCGATTCGTTTGCCAAGGTGGATGACGTATTGGCGCGCGTTGGCGCAGTACGAGAGGCGACCGGGAAGTCCTTTGATATCGCCATTGACTTCCATGGACGCATACATAAAGGTATGGCAAAGGTGCTTGCAAAAGAACTGGAGGCGCTTCACCCGTTTTTCCTGGAGGAACCAGTGCTGCCTGAGCATAAT
This sequence comes from Chloroflexota bacterium, assembly GCA_005881295.1. Taxonomy (GTDB): domain Bacteria; phylum Chloroflexota; class Ktedonobacteria; order Ktedonobacterales; family Ktedonobacteraceae; genus UBA11361. The sequence continues at coordinate 40 of VBHS01000106.1, read as the reverse complement.
GAGGCCTTGCGCGAGATCGCACGACACACTACGATTCCCA
>VBHS01000105.1 GCA_005881295.1 Chloroflexota bacterium | reverse complement strand
TGCAGATGCTATCAGGATAGCGTTGCATGAACTTGAGCGGTTGATTCAAGGAGCAACCCCCATCACGCCCCAAAAGGAACGGCCCTTCTCTCCCTAGGGCTTCAGCCCAGGGTTTTACGGGCCGATTTGATAAAGGCTAGCCGTTTGTAATGTCCCCTTCAGTGTCGTTGGAGGTAGTTATGGCTAAGCTTGGATTTGTCGGATTAGGAGCCATGGGCGGTCGTGTAACGAAGCGACTGCTTGATGCTGGCCACAGTGTTACTGGATATAATCGCACAAAGTCGAAGGCACAATGGCTGCTTGATGCTGGTATGCAGTGGGGCGAGACGCCGCGCGCGGTTGCAGAAACCGCCGACGTAATCTTCACTATGGTAACAAATACCAACGCTCTCCACGAGGTCGTGGGAGGGCAACATGGCATACTGGCCGGCCTGGGAAAAGGCAAGATTTATATCGACATGAGCACCATCAGTCCAGCGGCCTCTAAAAACCTCGCCACTGAGGTCAGCGAAAAAGGTGCGCGGATGCTCGACTCCCCCGTGTCGGGTAGCGTGATTACTCTCGAACAGGGCAATCTCTCCCTCATGGTCGGTGGTGAAAAAGCGACCTTCGAGCAAGTCAAATCTATCTTGCTGGATATCGGCCCAAAAGTTAACTACGTGGGTTCGAATGGGCAGGCCGTCTTGATGAAGATTGCTATCAACCTCAATCTGCAAGTGCAAATGATGGCCTTCTGTGAGGGATTGCTGCTGGCCGAGAAGGGTGGCGTTCCTCGCGAAACGGCGCTCGAGGTTATGCTGAATAGCGTCATCGCCTCGCCTTCGCTAAAGTATCGCACACCTTTTATACTCTCACCACCAGACGAAGCCTGGTTCGACGTGAACATGATGCAGAAGGACATGCTGTTAGCGCTCGAGATGGGAAGAGAACTCGATGTTCCTATGCCAACGACAGCGACCAGCAACGAGTTCCTTACTGCTGCACGCGCCATGGGGTTGGCGAAACAAGATTTCTATATCGTGTTCAAAGTGCTGGCAAAGATGGCCGGCTTAGACGAATAGATGATGTATTCCATCCAGCAATGTATCTATTTTTTGGAGAAGAGCAATGTCGCAATCGAAGGCATCCGGCTCAGGCGAATTTGTGGAAGCCAGGCATCCTGCAAGTGACCAGGTGTCCACGGCGGGCGCTCAATTGTTAGAAACTGAGCAAGTCCGCTGGCTATCCATATATGAGCAGATGCTCAAAATCCGCATTTTCGAAGAACATGTCAACCAACTTTATACCAGTGCCAAAATGCCAGGCCTTGCCCATCTCTATATCGGTGAGGAGGCGATAGCTGTGGGGGTGTGCTCGGCCTTACGCCGCGATGACTACATCACCAGTACGCACCGCGGCCATGGGCATTGCCTGGCAAAAGGAGCCTCGGTCGATCGAATGTTTGCCGAGTTGCTGGGCAAGGAAGCCGGTTACTGCCGCGGCAAAGGTGGCTCCATGCACATCGCGGACCAGGAGACAGGCAACCTTGGCGCGAATGCGATTGTCGGGGGAAGCGCGGGCATTGCCACCGGAGCCGCCATGTCGAGCAAAATGCGCGGCAGCGACGAGGTGACGGTCTGTTTCTTCGGTGATGGCGCGCTTGGTCAGGGGGTGCTGTACGAAGTGATGAATATGGCATCGCTATGGAAACTCCCTGTCATCTACGTCTGTGAGAACAACCAGTACAACGAGTACACCCACAATTCCGAGACGACCGCCGGAGAGATGAGTGCCAGGGCCAAAGCTTTTGGCATTCCGACCGAAGAGGTAGACGGCCAGGATGTTCGCGCGGGACATTTGAGCAGATAGAACAGCGGGTGCGAGCCGAAGTGGAGGCGGGTGAACAATTTGCGCTGGACGCGCCGTATCCAGATCCAAGCGAGGTGGAGCAAGATGTCTATGCTTAGTACCACAACGAGCCAGAACGCCGGTCAGGGAGTACGCGAGATTACCCTTGGCCAGGCTATCCGTGAAGCATTAGCCGAGGAAATGCGGCGCGACCCACGGGTCTTCATGATGGGTGAAGACATAGCCGAAGCTGGCACACCATTCAAAGTGCTTTCTGGCCTGGTCGAAGAATTTGGAACCTCGCGTGTGATTGACACACCCATCTCCGAGGCAGGCATTACCGGCATGGGGGTAGGCGTGGCGATGACGGGCATGCGTCCCATCGTCGATATCATGTTTGGTGACTTTATTGGACTGGCGATGGACCAGATCGTGAACCAGGCAGCAAAGGTCCACTATATGTCCGGCGGTAAGCTGAAGGTGCCGCTGGTGGTACGCACTACACTAGGAGCGACCCGTCGTACCGCTGCGCAGCACAGCCAGAGCCTGCACGCCTGGGTCAGCCATATCCCCGGCTTAATTGTTGTGCTGCCCTCGACTCCTTATGACGCAAAAGGGCTGCTGAAAACTGCCATCCGCGACGATAATCCTGTGATCTTCTTCGAAGACAAAATGATGTACCAGTTGAAGGGGCCCGTGCCAGAGGGTGACTATACCATCCCCTTCGGTGTCGCCGATATCAAACGCCCCGGCAACGATATCACTATCGTGGCGACAAGCAGCATGGTACAGATCGCGCTGGCCGCCGCTGATGGGCTGGAGAAGCTCGATATCAGCGCAGAGGTCATTGATCCTCGCACCATGTACCCTCTTGATAGGGACACACTGATCGACTCTGCTAAAAAGACGAGCCGTGTCATCGTGGTGGATGAGGGTTACGAACGTTACGGCGTAACTGCTGAAATCGCAGCCGTGGTCGCCGATGGAGCATTCTACTTCCTGGATGCCCCAGTCAAACGTATGGGAGCGATGAATGTGCCAGTGCCATTCTCGCCGGCGCTGGAAGATTTGACCGTTCCCACTGCCGATTCAGTGATGGAGGTTGCAAAAACTTTATGTGGTCGGGTTTAAGGGACGCAAAAAATCGGGTCCATACATGCGATGAAGGAGAAAAGTGATGGCGATTAAAACCTATGGTCTGATGGGTGTCGACTGGGAAGAAAGGGTGAACTTTGAGCGACTGCGCGCCGAGCGTCTTGCACGTATCAAAAAACTGCTCAGAGCGTCTGAAATGGGGGCCTTACTCTGTTTCGACATGAATAACATACGCTATATCACAGCTACCCATATCGGAACGTGGGCGATGGACAAACTGGCACGCTTCAGCCTCCTGCCACGGGACGATGAACCGATCATGTGGGACTTCGGCTCAGCAGCGCGGCATCACAAGCTCTACTGTCCCTGGTTAGGCGATGATCGCTCCCGCGCTGGCATCTCTACGCAACGCGGAGCAATGTCGCCTGAATCTGGTCGAGCCGAAGATGTTGCGAAAAAGATCCGCATCGAACTGGAAGAGCGCGGACTGCTTAACGAGCCGGTAGGGGTGGATGTCGTTGAAATGCCGGTGCTTTTCGCCTTGCAAGCAGAGGGCATCAAAGTGGTTGATGGGCAACAGTTGATGCAAAAGGCCCGCGTGATCAAGACACAAGATGAGATCACTTTACTCGCCACCGCTTGCATGATGGTAGACGCAGCCTATGATGAACTGTACCGTGCTTTGAGGCCCGGAATACGAGAAAATGAGTGTGTCGGCCTGGTCAACAAGGTTCTGTACGACCTGGGTTCTGAACACGTAGAAGGCGTCAATGCCATTTCCGGTGAACGTTGCAGTCCTCATCCACATGTCTACACCGATCGCGCGTTGAGACCCGGGGACCCGGCGTATTTCGATATACTGCACAGCTATAACGGCTATCGCACCTGTTACTACCGCACATTCGTCGTAGGGAGCGCTTCGCAGGCGCAGGTAGACGCGTACAAGTACTGCCGCGATATCCTGGATAGAGCGGTCAATGCAATCAAACCAGGGGTGACCACCGCTGATATCGTCAAGCTCTGGCCTAAAGCTGAAGAGTTCGGCTTTCCGAATGAAGAGGCAGCCTTCGCGCTGCAATACGGCCACGGCGTAGGACTTTCGATCTGGGAGAAGCCCATTTTCAGCCGACTGGTTTCGCTTGACCACCCTGAGGTGATCGAAGAGGGCATGGTTTTCGCCCTTGAGACCTTCTGGCCCGCTGCAGATGGCTGGTCGGCGGCGCGCATCGAGGAGCAATTGATCGTCACGAAGGACGGCTGCGAGGTCATTACACGCTTCCCGGCAGAGAAACTGCTTGTAGCTGGTGTACGCTATTACAGCGTTGACGGCCCGTTGCCCACAACGCGTGAGACACAATCTAATCTGAACGTCGAGGCCAATACAGGAGACCAATAATGGCTACAGATGTCATCCTGCCAGCGCTGGGAATGTCGCAAGCAACGGGTAAGATTTTGCAGTGGCTCAAGGTGGAGGGTGAGCAGGTTGCCAGGGGCGAACCACTGGCGGAGATCGAGACCGACAAGGCGACGGTTGAGATCGAAGCGCCAACTGACGGGGTGCTTGCTCACGTGGCATTCACCGCTGGTGACGATGTCCCGGTGGGGCAGGTAATTGCCGTCGTTCTTGCTGCTGAGGAAGTGCCTCAGTCAGGGCGAGCACAAGGTATGCAGGGTGACCACCTCCATCCCCGGGGGGCCAGCCCGCTGGCCTCGCGTATAGCAGCCGAACACAGCCTGGATTTAAGCCAGGTGAAATCGGCAGGCAAGCGTATTCAGAAGGCTGATGTATTGACGCACCTGCAGAACCAGGACGAAGCCGCGCCTGCCAAAGCTACCGCGCGCTTGATGATGGCCTCTCCCAAGGCGCGACGATTGGCAGCCGAGCAGGGGAAAGAGCTGGCAACGATTAAAGGTACTGGACCAGGTGGAGCAGTGGTGGCGGCAGACGTGCTGGCGACAATTGTACAAGCACCTCTTGCCACAGAAGAAGTGGCAGAGGCCATTGCGACAACAGAAACGCCTGTGGCTACTGCTAACGAGTTGACCCTGGGTAATACCTGGCGCATTATGACGCAGCGTACAACACAAAGTTGGACGAGTGTACCGCACTTTTACCTTGTGCGCGAGGTCAATGCAAGCCGGCTGATCACCTGGCGTGAGCAAATCCTGAAGCGGTCCGTCGAAAAAGTAAGCTATACCGACCTGCTGGTGAAAATCGCAGCGGCGGCGTTGAGAATGCATCCCCGTCTCAATGCGTCGTGGAACGAGGACAAGATAACCCTGAAGCAAGAAGTACATATAGGGATTGCAGTAGCCATTGAGGAAGGATTGGTTGTCCCTGTCATTCACCAGGCGGATACCCTCAGCCTGGAGGAGATTGCTCACAGGCGCAGAGAGTTGACAGCAAAGGCGCAGGACGGAAAGCTGCGACCACAGGATATAAGCGATGGTACTTTCACGATTAGCAACCTGGGAATGTACAATGTCGATGCTTTCAATGCCATTATCAATCAGCCACAGGCTGCTATCCTGGCCGTAGGTCGCATAAGCGAACGTGTTGTGCCTGTCCATAGTCAGCCGGCAGTGCAGCCTATGATGGTGCTCACCCTTTCCTGCGACCACCGTGCCGTAGATGGGGTACGAGGAGCACAATTCCTGGATACTGTAGCAACGCTGATAGAGGAGCCACTGGGACTTTTGGGGTAAATCTCAGCAGTCAGGTGAGCATATCGAAGCTAGAGACGAAGATAGAGAGGGAATGAGCAAAAATCTGGAGTTGTTTCCGCAATCTCCAGAAGAGACGCAACATATTTGTTCAAACACCACATACGTGGCGTTAAGGAACCAGGGGTAAACATTGTGGTTACCCCATAAAAAAGGAGGACAACCGTGCAAAGACGAACCGCCTTATGGCAACAGCCAATACTGAAGGTCGTTGGCTTGTTGATCGCGGCACTTCTCGTACTCAGCGCCTGCGGTGGGAGCAGCAGTACTACAAGCGGCAGCAGCCAGCCAAAAACTCCCATCAAGATCGGTATTTCATTATCCCTTTCCGGCGACTTCTCCGCAGATGGCAAAGCCTTTGAGCAAGGGTACAAACTGTGGGCCGATACCGTCAACAAAAACGGCGGTGTACTTGGTCGCCAGGTACAACTGGACATTCTCTCTGATGCACAATCTATTCGACGTTTCGGCTCCTGTTGCCAATCTGCTGGTCAGCTTTTCACAGTATATCCTGTCCTTGCCAGCGGGGCAGCGGCCAACAACAGCGGCCTACGCGACGCAGGATGACCCATTTACCCAGCCTCAAGTTGATACCGCGCGGAAGCTGCTGGAGCAGGGCGGAGTCAAAACTGCCTCGTCCCAGGTATACCCGTCAGAGACCACAGACTATACGCCAATCGCCCAAAAGATGATCGCCTCAGGCGCGCAGGTGATAGTTACTGGCACACTGCTGCCTGATATCGTCGCTTACATCCAGGCTTTCAAGCAACAGCATTACAATCCACAGGCCATCATCGCCACAGCGGGTCCAGATCAGGGTTCACAATTTACCAATGCCATTGGCGGCGTAAAAAACGCAGAGGGAGTGTATGTTCCGAACGGCGGGTGGTATCCCTCGATCAACACCTTCCAGAACGCACAAATGGTGAAGGACTTCCTGGCGAAGTATGGCGGTACGGCAGATAGTATCAGTTCCGATGTGGCAGAAGCTTTCGCAGTAGGGCAGGTGTTTCAGCAGGCTGCGACCAAAATTAACAGCATCGATAATGCGAAACTTATTGCTGAACTCCACTCCGGCAGTACGTACCAGTCAGTGCAAGGGCCAGTAAAGTTCAACGAACAGGGTGAAAATATTCTTGCAACAGGATATCTGTTCCAATGGCAAAAAGGTTCGTTGGTATCCGTGTACCCAGCTTCTCAGGCGACGAACCAACCTGAGTTTCCCAAGCCAACCTGGCCTTAGCAATTCGTACCGTGTTTAAGGGAAGATGGGATGCTTACCCAGGATGGAAAGAGGGCTTATCGTGGGAATCATTGTTGAAGCAATCATCACCGGTATATTGACCGGAGGGGTCTATGCCTTGATGGCATCCGGGCTGACGCTTGTTTTCGGGGTGATGGATATTATCAATGTTGGACAAGGCGCGCTGGTGATCCTGGGTGCCTATCTCAGCTTTTTTTTGGAGCAAAAGCTGCACATTGATCTATTTGTGGGACTACTCATCACTATGCCCGTGATGTTTGGCCTGGGATTGCTGATCGAGTGGCTCTTTATCCGCCCGATCAAACGTGATCGCACGATGCTGTCCATCCTGGTCACGTTCGGTGTGGCACTGATTATTGAAGGGTTCCTCAATATCATTTTCTCTGCCGACAACGTCAAGCTACAAGCCTGGTATATTACGGCGTCTTTTCCAATTGGGGGCTTCTACCTCTCCTACATTTATGTGTTTGGCTTCTTGCTGGCGGTGCTGCTGTTGGGGGGACTTTACTTTCTGCTCTATCGTACCAAATTTGGCTATGGCTTGCGTGCCTCGATGCAAAATCGCATAGCTGCTGAGCTTATTGGCGTTGATGTCGAGCGCGTCTCGATGATCACGTTTGGTATCGGTGTCGCGCTTGCCGCTGCCGGAGGCATGGCCTTTGGAGCTACCAACGCTTTCAATGCTGGTAGCGCCTATGACCTGATCTCGCGCCTGCTGGCTATCATCATCTTCGGCGGCATGGGAAGTTTGAGAGGCGCTCTGATCGCCTCAGTTGGGATGCTCGTCGTCGAAGATGTGACCTCCGTGGTCTGGTCGCCCGTCTGGGCCAGCACCGTCTTTTTCATCCTGCTGGTGATTATCCTGTTGGTACGCCCACAGGGATTATTCGGGCAGGTGGAGGGAAGGAAGCAATGAAGATTATCAAAACGGCCGGGCTACTTGTTTTGCTGCTGTTCGTCATTGTGTTTCCAATGCTGTTTTCCAATCCAGCGGTGACCACCATCGCCGTCTTCACCTTGATGTTTGCCGCGGCTACTACCGGCTGGAATATCTTTTCGGGATATAGCGGCTATATCGCTCTCGGGCATGGTGCTTACTTCGGCCTGGGCGCTTATACCCTGGCGATCATGTGCCAGCGCTGGAATATTCCCGGCGGCTATCTCCCTTTCTTGCTTGTCCCGGTAGCGGGCCTGGTCGCGGCTGCCTTCTCCGTCGTGCTCGGCTGGATTGCTCTGCGTGTGCGGCGACATACGTTTGTGGTGATCACGATCGCCATGTTCTTTATCCTGCAATTGTTGGCCTATAATCTGAAAGGACTCACCAACGGCTCCACTGGCCTGGGATTACCGATTCCGACCGATTGGAGCGGCGATTTTTTCAACATCCCATTCTACTATGTAACCCTGGCCATTTTGCTCGTTGCTATCGCCATCTCGTGGTGGGTACGCAACTCGAAATATGGACTGGGGCTGCTGGCGATCCGGGACGACGAAGACCGGGCGCTGGGCCTTGGTGTAAAGACAGGACCATCCAAACTCTCTGCTTTTGTGATCTCCGCGCTGATCGTGGGCATGGTGGGGGCCACATGGGCTTATTTCGTCGAGTCGATCTATCCGCCCACTGCTTTTGATGCCACCTTCGATGTCGCCGTTGCCTTGATGGCGTTCCTGGGCGGCCTTGGGACGATTGCCGGACCCCTCCTGGGGGCGCTGCTCTTAGAGCCAACACAGCAATACTTCACCTTGCAATTCAGCCAGAATGGCTATTACCTGGTGATCTACGGAGCGCTGTTCCTGGTGATCCTTCTGCTGTTGCCCCAGGGTATCATCCCCACGCTAAGAATGCGCTGGGGCAAATATCAGGCGACCCGCCACCAGCGGCAACCGGAGGGAGAGAACGACCATACCATCAGTACTCTTCCTGGGCAGGGTGACTCTGCCAGTGTCACGAGGAAGGAAGGTATCAATTTATGAGCTTGTTGGAAGCGCAGGGTATCTGTAAAGCGTTCGGAGGCATTCGCGCCCTGGATACGTGTTCGATCAGCGTAGAACAAGGCTCCATCACCGGTTTGATTGGACCCAATGGTTCGGGGAAAACAACGCTGTTCAATGTGATGACTGGCTATGAACGAGTCGATAGCGGACAGGTACGCTTTCAAGAACGGACGATCACCAATGCGCCGCCCGATAAGGTCTTCCAGCTGGGTGTAGGGCGGACCTTTCAACTGACGCGCATCTTCCCACGGCTGACAGTGCTGGAAAATATGCATGTCGCCGCGCAACGCAATGACTTGAAAGGGTTGCTGAGTCGCTGGAGTTCAACCCACGAGCAGAAGCGGGCGCTGGAACTGCTGGATTTTGTGGGTCTAACGTCGTTCAAGAGCATGGCAGCCGGGAACCTGTCGTATGGACAGAAGAAGTTGCTGGAGTTTGCCTTTGTGTTGATTGCTGAGCCACAGGTCATTTTACTGGATGAACCAGCTGGTGGTGTCAATCCGACGATGATCAACTACCTGACGGAGCGCATTCGCACCCTCAACCAGCGCGGCGTGACCTTTCTAGTGGTCGAGCACAACATGGAATTTGTGATGGGATTGTGCGATAAGGTGATGGTGATGCATCGCGGCACCAGGATCGCCGAAGGAACGCCGGCGGAGGTGCGAGCGAATCCGCAAGTCCTGGAGGCTTATTTGGGAGACTAGAGTAATGCTGCTGAAATTACACAATGTTTACGCGGGATACGAAGGGGGCGATGTGCTCAAAGGGATCAGCATGGAAGTAGAGCAAGGCACGACCACCTGTATCGTCGGACCCAATGGGGCTGGCAAATCCACAGTACTGCGCGTGCTAAGCGGGCTGTTGAAACCACGGCTGGGCGACATTACCTTTGCAGGCCGCTCTATTGCCGCGCTAACTCCCCGCCAGATTCTGGCGCTGGGAATTGTGCAGGTACCGCAGAACCATAGCTTGTTTCCAGGCATGACGGTACAGGAGAATGTACGGCTGGGAGCCTACATGCTGAATGACGCTGCACTTGTGGAGCGACGTTTGCACGACATAGAGGAGATGTTTCCCGTGGTGAAAACGCGGGCAGGAGACAAAGCTGGCAACCTATCGGGAGGGCAACAGCGCTTAGTCGAATTTGCACGCTGCCTGATGCTGGATCCTCGCTTGATCTTACTGGATGAACCATCGATGGGGCTGGATCCCAGGACGTTCAAACAGGTGGTAGAGACAATCAAGGCGATGCAAAGCAGTGGCAGAACGATCGTGCTGGTCGAGCAAAACGCACGTACGGGCCTGAGCCTCGCCACGAACGGAATCGTGTTGGAGAGCGGGCGTGTGCGGTTGGAGGGTTCGCATACCGACATCTTGAACAACCCTGAGAT
>VBHS01000046.1 GCA_005881295.1 Chloroflexota bacterium | reverse complement strand
GTGGGTATCATGTCATTGGTTCCTTAATCACTTCTATCAAACGCAGGCTTGAAGCGAAGGAGAATGCTAATGAGCGGCGATTCAGCCGACGATGACTTGCCGTCATCTGCTCCAACATCGACACTTTTCCGTTTCTCTCCGCGTCCTCATCGTGCAACTCTTGTAGACTGGCAACCCTGGGGACAGGCCGCATTCCAGACAGCTGAACAACTGGATAAGCCAATTTTTTTAGTGATTACGTCTTCCTGGTGCCAGTGGTGCCATATCTTAGATGAAACTACACTCTCGGAACCAAGTATTATTACCATTCTCAATCGCGACTATGTGCCCATACGCGTAGATAGTGATTTACGGCCTGATGTCAATCAGCGCTATAATCAGAATGGCTGGCCCAGTGTTCTCTTACTTACGCCTGAAGGAGAAATTCTTTGGGGTGGTGTTTATGTTCCCCCCAAACAGATGCTCTATTACCTTGGACACATCCGGCGGTACTATAGTGAACACCGCTATGAAATTTCTGAGCAGGTGCGCGAACTACAAGATCGTCGCTTTACGCAAAAGCTGACCCAGGCCCTTCCTTCCACCGGTCTTCGTACGCTCTTAGCGGAAGAACGTGTCGCCCTGACCGATCTGCCCTTGCAAGCTGGAGTCGTTCTGCGAGAACTCTATGATGAAGAGTATGGCGGTTTTAGAATTCATCCCCACCTCAAGTTCCCCCATCCAGAAGCGTTGGAACTTCTTTTGATGTTAGCGCACCATTACCACCAACCAGATGCTTTCGAGAGGGTAAGTTATTCACTGGAGCAAATGCTTGATGGCGGTTTGTGGGATAAGGAAGATGGCGGCTTCTACCGTTACTCCGCCTCAAGCGATTGGAGTATGCCGCATACCGAGAAAATGCTGGAAGAAAATGCGGCACTACTGCGGCTGCTCCTGCTGACTGCGCAAACAAGCCAGTCATCAAAATGGTATGACTATGCACGGCGCCTTCTGGCATATGTCAATGCAACGCTCTGGCAACCTGAGGTAGGCGTCTTTAGCGGGAGTCAGAGTGCCGATGAGGAGTATTATGAACCGGGGCCATATTCACGGGTCTCTCGTCAGCTACCACCCGTGGATACCACAATTTACACCTCGTGGAATGCGCGTATGATTGCTGCCTATCTCCTTGGCGGGCAGATACTACAAACTCCTTCTTTAAATGCTATGGCTATACGCGCGCTGGATTGGCTGTGCGAACATATGGTACATCGCGGTGGCAGTATGTGCCACTACATGCTCAATAACCATTCTGAGTTACCAGGGCAGCTGGCGGACCAGGTCTGGATGACGCGCGCTTTACTCGATGCGTATGATCTATACGGGCGAAAAGCCTATCTTGAGATGTCTATCGCCTTGATGCACTTTGCCTGTGAAGAACTCCTGGATGTACAGAGCGGCCTGTTCTATGACTACCCTGAGAACTCGCAGGCCGAAGGGCGGCTGGCGTTACGTGAGCAGCCGCTGATCGAGAACGCCCTGGCAGCTGAAAGTTTACTGCGCATGTCAGTCTATAGTGGACGTAAGAGTCTGAAGGATACGGCTTTGCTCGTGCTCTCGGGTTGCCTGGAGAAGTATCGACGCACGGGTATCCAGGGAGCCGCCTACGCGTGCGTGGTCGCTCAGGCAATCGAGAAAAAGTGGCTATGACGCTCGTATGGGCTAATGCAGCGGAGCCCTATGGCGTTGGCTGCATTTGCAACATTTTCGTGAGTTTGCTTACTACGTCATAGCGGCCGTAAGATGGCATGAGATAGACGCCCTGGATCATGCTGCGTGCCGACGTTAGGAGTTCTTGCGCGAGCTTCAAACCCTCTTCATGTCCCTGATCACCAGCGGCCCGCATACGCGAACGCACATCATCAGGAATGGTAATGCCCGGTACTTCATTGTGGAGGAACTCAGCGTGGCGCGAACTGTGCAGTGGAATGCACCCAAGAAGCATAGGAATGGGCGGCTTGCCTACTCTTGCTAAAAAGCACTCCAGGCGAGCCAGCTCATAAATGGGTTGGGTCATGATAAAGTGCGCACCTGCCTCAATCTTGCGCCGGTATTTGTCAATCTCTTGCTCGGTCTCTTGCTCGGTCATGTTTAGATTCAGGGCCATACCAATGTGGAAGGAGGCCTGTGCTCCGATAGATGAGCTGGCCGCGTCGTGGCCTTCGTTCATCCTGCGCAATACCTGTATCAATCCAACAGAATCCAGATCCCATACGCCGGTTGTGTTTGGGTAATCGCCCACGTGTAGCGGATCACCTGTCAAACTCAGGATATTGCGTATGCCGAGGGCGTGCGCGCCCAGTAGTTCTGATTGAAGCGCCATCAAATTGCGATCACGCGTTGTAAAATGGATAATCGTTTCTATGCCGAGATGATCCTGGATCAAGCGTGCCAGCGCGATGCATCCCATGCGCACGCGTGCCATAGGGCTATCGGCAATATTGATGCAGTCAACGCCAACTTTTTGCAGCATTGCTGCGCCTTCAAGTATTTTGGCCGGGTTTAATCCCTTGGGTGGATCAAGCTCTACGCTAACAACGAACTCTCGCGCTGCCAGCTTTTCTTGTAGCCGTGTCTTCGTACCTTGCTGGGGCAAGATGACCTCTTCTTCGATGAGGCCCGCAATAGTTACTTTGCCATTGGTGATCTCAACCGGCTTAGCCTGCAGGGTTTCCCTGGAGCTGCCAGGTATGGACGGAGTGGCTGCACCGTATGCGTCATTGAGCGCCTTGCGCATTGCGGCAATATGGTGAGGGGTAGTGCCGCAACATCCACCAATCAGTTGTACGCCGGCCCTGGCAAAACGTACGGCGTAATCCGCAAAGTAATCGGGAGTAGCCATATAGAAGAAGCGATTGCCGATACGTGTGGGCAGACCCGCATTGGGCTGGGCCGAAAACATCTGGGGGATAGCTTGTTCGTTATCAAGAAACAGTCTGGCCGCAGCAATCATTTCTTGTAGGACATCGAGGGTGGCCGCTGGCCCTACGCTGCAATTGGCCCCCATCACATCAATGCCCAGGTCGTTAAGGACTGCTGCCACTCTGGCAGGCGATTGACCGGAGAGGGTATGACCATCCTCGTAGAAACTCATCTGGGCAACAATTGGTAGGCCACCAACATCTTGCGCCGCCAGCACAGCCTGCCTTAGTTCTGCCAGGCTGGAGAACGTTTCGAGTATGAGGAGGTCGGCCCCGCCTACCAGTAACGCATCAATTTGTTCGCGGAAGATCGCGCGTAGTTCACTCAATCGCTGTTCATCAGGCGCCTGGAGTGGGCGACCGCTCGGTCCAACAGCACCAGCGATAAAAACGGATTGGCCTGATATCTCGCGAGCCTCGCGAGCCAGCTTCACCGCATGCCTATTGATGTCACGAACGCGACCCTCCAGGTTATAGGCTTCGAGTTTAGCGCGGTTCGCCCCGAAGGTATTGGTTTCGATGATCTGCGCTCCCGCGCTAATGTATTCACTATGTATACCTTGAATCAATGCGGGTCGTGTCAGGTTGAGCTCATCAAAACACCGTTCGTAGGCTATCCCCCGCGCGTATAAAAGAGTTCCCATTGCCCCATCACAGAGTAAAGGGTGCTGTTGCAGTTGTTCAAGGAAGTCGTGTTGCATCAAAAATAGCTCCCCAGCGATTAGTCATACTTTCAATTTCTTCTATTGTACTCTTTTAAGAACTTCATGAAAAGATACACTTGCAAAGTGGCGAACTTGCCTATGGTTTTGACAAGGCTACTCTGCTATACTTAAGAGATGGGAAGTGTCACTAGTAATCAACAGCCACTTATCGTTGCGGTCTGTGGAGATAGCGGCTCAGGGAAAACGACTCTGACTGATGGTATGGTGCGAGTCTTCGGGCAGGAACGTGTTGCGCATATCTGTCTCGACGATTATCATATTCTTGACCGGGCTACTCGCCTGCGAACTGGTATCACTGCTCTGCATCCTGCTGCAAATAACATCGCTTTGATGACCGAACACATACGCTGCCTGGCGCATGGTGAGTCTATCATCAAGCCT
>VBHS01000005.1 GCA_005881295.1 Chloroflexota bacterium | reverse complement strand
CACTATTGCCCATGAGAGCGGAAAAGTCAAGTGAGATGTGGTAGGTTCCAGGGCCATTTGATGGTGTTAGTTATGAAATTAGATGTATTTCACCAGGGACCGATCAATTGTATCCAGTGAATAGTGGCCGGAGAGTATCATAGCCAGCTCGAGTTCGGCTCGCAGGATCTCCAACATGTGGTGCACGCCTTCTGCACCGTTGACCGCCAATCCCCAGAATATTGGCCGACCAACCATGACTGCTCGGGCTCCAAGGGCCAGAGCTTTAAGTACATCTGTACCGCGACGTATGCCACCGTCCAGGTATACCTCACAGCGGCCGGCAACAGCCTCAACGATTTCGGGAAGTGCGTCGATACTGGCTATGTCAGAATCGAGCTGCCGTCCTCCATGGTTCGAGACGATGATGCCTGATACTCCTCGCTCCAGCGCCAGTAGCGCGTCCTCTGCCGTTAGAATGCCCTTGAGCAGGATTGGCAGGGATGTCACTGTTTTTAGCCAGTCGAGGGTTTCCCAGGTTGGGGTAAAGGGGATGTAATAATGATTTTCCTCGGCTTCTGCGCCAGGAAAGTTTGCCAGGTCTAGATGAGATAGCAAACTAAAGTTATTGCGGATGTCTTTTTCTCTGTTGCCCAGGCGTGGCAGGTCGGCCGTCAGTACGATGGCTCTGTATCCGGCGGCTCCCGCGCGCTGTACCACCCAGGCAGAAACTTCCAGGTTGCGATAGAGATATAGTTGGAACCAGAGTGGTGCATTGGCTGACGCTGCTATATCCTCAAGGCTGCGCGTTGAAAACGTACTGACGGTCATTAAGGTATGTGCCAAAGCGGCTCCCTGGGCAGTCGCACACTCTCCCTCAGGGTGTGCCAGGCCATGGTTAGCTGCTGGCGCTAGGAGTATGGGCATACTGACTGGCGTTCCCAGTACTGTTGTGCTCAGGTTGGACGTACTCCCTTTGACCAGCATACGCGGGCGGAGCCAGATATGCTCAAAAGCGCTGTGATTCGCCCGTAGTGTGACCTCGTCATCACTCCCGCCCTGGATAAAGTCCCAGGCAGCTGGCTCGATGTGATTCTGCGCGAGAGTTTCGTAATTGCTGAGGTTGATGAGTTCCATCTGTGTTCCTTTACCAATTGAAGCCATAGTTCTTTTTTTGCTAGACTCTGCCTCATAGATTGCACGGAATTCAGGGTCGGCCAAAGCACGAAGCTTATCCTCTTCGAATAATCTTCGACCATCTTTTTGCGTATAGTTTTCATTTACCATAATGTAACTCAAATGTAACTCATTTACCTTCTTGCGGTGTTCGAAAGAGGCAAACGAGCGTTAAGGAAGGTGTCGCGGGGCCGATAAATCGGCCGTGGGCGCGGTAAACCGGCCCCTACGGTCGATCTGCTCTGCTCCTATTTGGTTGATTTGTGGCTGGACACTGCATCTGCGGCACAAGAAGAGCCTACGGTCGATCTGCTCTGCTCCTATTTGGTTGATTTGTGGCTGGACACTGCATCTGCGGCACAAGAAGAGCCTACGGTCGATCTGCTCTGCTCCTATTTGGTTGATTGCCAACAAACAGACTGAATGCCTAAGGGCAAAATCTAGCTCTTCGTCCATGGCAGTATACGTATTTTAGTATCTTTGAGAAAGATTATCAACAAAGATTGTCAACAAGGAAGGTGCTTTCATAGACATTTGGAGATAATGCTTCCCGTGAGCGGACTTGAGAGGTGTTCTGCCTGTCATCCTGAGCGCAGCGAAGGATCTGGCGAGCCTGCCGAAGAGATCCTTCGCTGCGCTCAGGATGACAGGCCTTCTCTCCAAATGTCTCGTGCTTTCATATGACTTACACCTTTGCTCCTATCTCATGGGGCCTGAAGTACTCCTGACCACCGAGGTATGGGCGAAGAGCAGCTGGAATTTTCACGCTGCCATCGGCCTGCTGGTGTGTTTCCAGGAGAGGCAGCATGATGCGCGGCGAGGCGATTGCGGTATTGTTGAGTGTGTGCACAAACCTGACCTTTCCATCCTCATCGCGGTAGCGGATATTGGCGCGGCGGGCCTGCCAGTCGTGAAAGTACGAGCACGAATGCGTCTCACGATACCTGTTCTCGCTTGGCAGCCAGCATTCAAGGTCGTACATACCCACTTTACCATCGCCCATATCACCTGTGCAGACGTTCACGACGCGATAGGGCAATTCTAAGGCCTGAACCAGCTCTTCCGAATTTGCCAGCAGCGCTTCATGCCAGAGGACCGACTCTTCATGGTCGGCCCGGCAAATGATATACTGCTCAACTTTGTTGAACTGGTGGATGCGAAAGACGCCGCGTGTATCTTTGCCATACGTTCCAGCCTCGCGCCGGAAGCAAGGACAGAATGCTACAAACCGCAGTGGCAGATCGTCGACCTTGAGAATTTCATCCTTGAACATGCCAGTGATCGACACTTCCGCGGTACCGACGAGGAAGGTATCATCGTTTTCAATGGCGTATACCTGGTCGCGTCCCTTGGGGAACTGGCCGTTACCAATGAAGCAGAATTCGCGCGCCATCGCCGGCACGATGAGCGGGGTATACCCTTTCCTGGCTACGCGGTCAAAAGCGAAGTTCATCAATGCCAGTTCAAGCCGGGCTGCATCATTCTTGAGGATGTAGCTGCGCGCACCAGCGACCTTGACGCCGCGCTCTATATCAACCATATCCAGGTTTTGCATAATGGTATAGAGATCGCGCGGCTCAAAGTCAAATGTGGGTATCTTGCCCCAGTACTTAACGGGCACGTTGTCATTCTCATCTTTGCCAATGGGAGCGCTCGGATCGGGAATGTTGGGCACAAGGTAGAGCAACTGTTGACGCTCCTCCAGAAGCGCAATCAACATAGGTTCCATGCTTTTGATCTGTTCCGCAAGTTGCTTGCCTTCAGCAATGAGCTTCTCGCGCAGTTCCTTGTCTTTACCAACCTTCGCGATTTGTTTCGATATCTGGTTCTGTTGAGCGCGAGCTTCTTCCACCTCACGCTGTAAAGAGGTCACTTTTCGATCGACCTCCAAAAGGTAGTCGATATCAATATCGTTGTATTTAAGACGGGCTGCTTCTTTCACCACGTCCGGATGGCTGCGAATAAAAGCGAGATCTAACACGATAATTCCTTCCTTCTTTCTACCAAACAACATGTGCTGGTGGGATATATTGGCTGCGTTTTGTTTGTGTTTTTGGGACAACAAAAAAGCGTCGTCGTCTACTGTACATACAGGACGACAACGCTGAAAACGTATTTGCCGTGGTGCCACCTAGATTTACCGCTGAACTCGAAGCACTAAATTAGTGATGAAGGAGTAGATGCGGCCTCAATTCTGCCCGTTAACGGGGGCTTCCGTTGACGCTTCTCGCGCAGGCTCCCGGGTGGATTTCACTTCAACTTGCTGCCGCGTTACACCGACCCGCGGCTCTCTGGTGCAAAGCAAAAGGTACTTGTCCCATTCTTCGCCTTTATCTCTTTTGTTGGGACAAGCATACCAGTCGTTTGCGATTTTGTCAACATTTTTTGCATTTTTTATCCTGCACCTGAGCCTGGATCGCTAGGGTGTGTTGTTACTCGTAGACGGAGCAGTCGAAGTCGCTGCCGGTGTCTGGGTAGCTGTTGGGGCGGACGGCTGGGTAGCGGTGGGAGTCAGTGTGGTGCTGGACGATATGTTCCATACCTGCGCATTGGTAAACTCTACTTCGGTAGGGTATTTGAAGTCAAGGGCAGCTACACCGATCTTGCCGGCGCTAAGAGAACTATCAGCGAGGCTAGTAATAAACTGCTGATTCGCGTACAGATAGAAGATACTATTATAGGCAACAACAGCAAGCTGATTGCTGTGTTTAATGCCAGTCGCGATGGCAGCATTGTATCCGGAACTAAGTGTTGTAGCTTGACTGCCATTTTTATAGAGGTCCAGACTATATCTGCCAACAATGTCGATGTAGAAGAGATAAAACGCATTGCTGGCGCTATTCGCGCGGAAGACAATGCCGGCCTGATTCCCACTGTCAATTGTCATTGATACCTGGAAAGCGAAATTACTGAAGTTGGAGGCCTCGGCGAGACAGGGTTGGAAAAAGCCTTGCCTTGCTGCCCGGACATGGTAAGCTGTCCCGGTGAATACACATTCGCCACTGACTGATCCATTTGTCTCATCCCATTTGTTATTCCCAGTGTTGCCGCTTAATGGGTCATCGAATGCGGTCGTGCCGCTTGTTGCCTGTGTCAGGACGCTACCAAGCGCTGCAGTCGTGGCCGTGGCGCTATCCACTGTGGCGGTGGCAGTAGCAGTAGCTCCAGATTGGGCTGTGGCACTGGCATAAATATTGGTATTGGCAGTCGCGAACGCATTAGCAGTCGCCTGGTCTTGTGCCTGTGCAGTATTGCGCGCCTGTACTGTTGAAAGGGCTATAGCCGTTGCCTGAGTATGCAGTGCGCCGCGGTATTGCGCTGTCGTAGCAAAGAGAATGAGACCAAGCCCACCGCCGATGAGCGCAATTGCTAGAAAAATTAGTAGAATGCTTACCCACGTAGGGAGAGTCTCACGGCGCCGGAAATTCTGTTGTACGGGAGGCCATCTCTGCAGCACCGGTAGATCAGGTACTGTGATATCGAAAGGAGAGACTTGCTCCCGCTCTTTCAACCAGTTCTCATCTGACATGCATAGGCCTCTATCTTTCTAGCAGCTTTCCACTATCCTACAATCACCAATCCATTGGTTTTGTCCTTTAAAGCTTCCAGACCTGGGCATTATTAAATGCTACATCGGTGGCAGTTGTGCGAGCATCTACGAAGACGCCAACCTGGCCACCTTTGTATGTACTGTCATTGACACTACCTGCATATTGCTTGTTGATATAAAAATAGATGCTATTCCCACGTACAACGACTGTAATCAAGTTGGCCTGACCAGTACTTTTCTTGATTGCAGAACTGTCGAGAAACTAGTATTTTGAGCGGCGCAGGCAAAGTAGAACCCTTTTTGATCAATGCTCGCGTGATAAGCTCCCCCTGTAAATCCGCATCCGCCGCCTCCCTGAGCTTGATCCTCCTCCCAACTGCTGCCAGTGTTAAAACTCAATGAGTCATCGAGGACGGGCGAGCCTTTTGTTGCCGAGGTGTAGATATTCTGTAATGCGGTGGCTGTGGCTGTGACCTGTGCCTGCGCGGTAGCGGTGGCATGGGAGATAGCAACTGCCGTTCCTGTCGCCTGCGTATTGGCAGTGGCGGTCGTCTGCGCTACGATTGTTTGCTGTGTTTGCGCGGTAGCGGTTGCCTGCATGTGAAGCTGGTTGGGACGATATATCGTTGAGTAAAAGATAAGGCCGAAGCCGCTAAGCACGGCAAGTAGAGCCAAAACGACGAGCAGGATTGTCATCCCCCTGGATAATCCTCTCCGTCCGCGCGGTGTTCTCTGTGGTTGTGCGGGCGGAGGTGCAGGATAGGGTGGTTGTTGCGAACCAGGGTAAAACGGCTGCTGTGGTGGTGGGTATCCTCCTGGCTGTCCATAAGGACCTGGTAATGGCGGTGCTGGCGTTCCAGGTGTGTATGGGTATGGGTTGGCTTGAAATGGTTTATCTGGTTGTGTTTGAGGTGGAGGCCATGCCATCTCCTGAAAAGAACCAGAAGGATAGGAAGTTGCTGGAAGAGTGCCTTCTGGCTGCGTCCCAGGTGAGGATAAAGTAGTTTTCTCAAAAGGGCTGGAAGCAAAAACAGCTGTGCCGCAATTGGGACAGTTTCGTGCTTCAGGTGGAAGTTCCGCGCCACACGAGTTACATTGCATGGGTGATTTCTCCTGATAAGTACACGTTTAAGCTAAGGTTCCAATAATGTTGAGTTAGCATATCATGCTTTTTGTACCGCGCCAAGACAGAATACCAGTAAAATTTGCGCTTGTGTTATCTTCGCTTTGAAGGGTATCAGCGCTCAATTGTTGGAGTCTTGCCGCCCCCGTTGCTTACAACGTCCAGACTTTTGCATTGCTGAATGCGACCTCTGTAGGGTTAGTCTGAGCGTCGGCGAATACACCAATTGACCCGGATTGATAGGTTGTGTCTTTGATACTCACCAGGAACTGCTGGTTGACGTAGAAAGAAAGGTTACTCTCGTTAGCAATGACCGCAATCTTATTAGGATGGTTCAGTCCCGTGTGAATGACGCTGGAAGAACCCTGTGCCAGTAATTGGGCATTGCTGCCGGTGGTGTCTACATAGAGATAGAGATCATATGATCCATCTTGACCAACGCGAAAAAGATAAAACTTTGTATTTGTAGGGTCCGAGCGGAAGATGATGCCGCCCCGGTCACCTTTGAGAACAGTCATTTGTACCTGAAAGACGAAATTACTAAAGATCTGCGAGTGATCGTAGCAAGAAGAAAAAAAACCAGTAAGTAGCGTACTGACGTGATAAGCGCCGTTGGTGAAGGCGCATCCGCCGCCATCTGCCTTTGAGTCTACTTCCCAGTTATTGTTATCCTGCTGGTTTAAAGAGTCGTTCAGGACCGGGTTTCCGCTGGTCTCCTGGTTAAATATGTGCTGTAAGACTGTGGCCGTGGCTTTAGTCTGGGCAACGGCCTGGGTTTGAACTGTAGCTGTAGCATTCATTTGCGCTTGCGCTATAGCTCCTGCCTGCGCTGTGTCCCTGGCCTGTGATGGGGATGTTGCCGTTGATTTTGTTACAGAAGCAGCAGTAGTCTGAGCGCGCAACTGGTTCGGCTGTATGACTGTAAAATAGAGTAAGATTACACTTGCGCCCATCACAAAGACGGTCAATGCTGTCAGCAACATGATCATACCGGTAGATTGACAGTGACGGCTTTGTCGTGGTGGTTCAATGTGCTCAAGAGCAATGCTCAGGACAAGCGCTCCCTTGCGGCCATTCCGGGAAGGTTGCCCCCGACCTTCCAGGCGAATTTCCTGACCATTACGTATTCCTGCTGGCACAGGTATGACGATTTGCTGCCCTTCTGGAAGGGTGAGTGTTCGTTTGGTACCGGCAAGCGCTTCTGCCCGGCTAAGTGCCAATACGGCCCGGATATCACCGTCTTGCTGCCCTTCAAGTGCCATCTATTTTCACCTACGTCAGCTTTTCAAATGTGAAAATAGTATAACACATGAAGGGTAGCAAATCGATAGTGGGTATTTTTAAAAAGTTGATTCTAGACCGACGAGTTTAGACCATGCCAAGTTCCCACTTGGCATCTTCAGTCATTTTATCAGGTGACCAGGGTGGATCGAAGGTCATCTCCACTTTGCAGGACTTGACGTTCTCAACCTGTTCGACGCGCATCTCGACCTCGGACACGACCTCTCCCACGAGAGGGCAGCCCATCGATGTCAGTGTCATGGTAACACCAACAAGGCCTGTCTCATTATTGATTTCAACATTATAGACGAGGCCCAGATCGACGATGTTGACGGGAATTTCGGGATCGTAGCACTCATGTAGTGCATCCATGACTTCAGCTTCGTTAATCTCTGCCAAGATATATGGCTCCTTTGCTTATTAAACCAAGTAAATTACTAGGAATTCTCTCCCCTGTAATATAGCCCACGAGAGTGGTCTCTGTCAAAGTGGCTGGCGGTTATGCAAAACGCTCTTTAATGCGCTGTAAAAACAATTGGATAAAACGCCCGGCATCGACTCCTACAGAGGCAAGTACATTGGGAGATTGGGTGATAAGAGGGCCAAAATAGGCGACAGTCTCACCCAAGGTCAAGGTGCCATGGAGCTCTACATCTACGAACGAAGGTTCCCAGTTGATTAGATCTGGTTGGAATGCGGCCACCAGGCAGAGCGGATCATGCATATGGAAGGCAGAAACGCCATTTTGCGGACCAAAGACATCGAAGTAATAGGCGAGCATTTGCCTGATAGCAACCGTGACAGGGCTCTCGCTGCTTGCCAGCATTTCCACCTGCTCCCGTCGCAATTCTGCTTGCATTGTCGTATCGAGCGAGACCAGTCGAATTGGCCAGCCGGCATGGAGGACAATGTGCGCTGCGTGGGGGTCCACATAAATATTGAACTCGGCGCTCGGAGTCGTATTGCCAGGTACACGCAGAGCGCCGCCCATAATGACCACTTCACGTACGGACTGGGCAATGCGTGGTTCGCGGCGTAAGGCCAGAGCGATGTTTGTCAGCGGCCCTATGGGTACGAGGGTTATCTCTCCTGGCGAAGCCATGATTTTCTCAATGATCACATCAACAGCATGTGAGTCTATAGCCTTTATCTGTGGCTCTGGCAGTTGCAACCCACCAAGTCCGTTATCTCCATGCACGTGTTCAGCGTACATTGGCTGGCGTACAATCGGCCGGTTGCTGCCACGCGCAACGGGAATATCTGTGCGACCTGCCAACTCAAGCAGTGCAAGTGCGTTGTATGTCGTGAGATCGACATTGACGTTGCCACCAACAGTTGTAATGGCTTCAAGCCGGACGTCTGGAGAAGACAGAGCTAGAAAGAGCGCCAGGGCATCATCAATGCCAGGGTCAGTATCGAGTATAATACGATGCATTTGTACCCACCTCTTCTTGTTTTACTGACAGCCGACAGAGCGGGCTGCGGGGAGTCGAAAAGAAATGAAAGTGATGTATGTGGGAAGTTTCTCTACACGCTATGCAGAAATGCCTCAACCTCCGCACGTGTAGGTAAACCTGATTGTGCGCCAAACTTTGTCACTTTCAGGGCGCTGGCATATATAGCGAAGCGCAAAGCATCTTCGGGCTGTTGGCCTTCAGTCAGCGCCACTGTCAGGGCGCCTACGAAACAATCCCCTGCGGCTGTCGTATCAATGACCTGAACCGCTGGTGCAGGTTGATGGATGATGCGCGCTTTGCCCGTTCCATCACCGGTAGCAAGAACCGCTCCCTGTGAACCGAGTGTTGTCACGACTCTGGTTATACCTTGCTCAAAAAGCACAGTTGCCACAATGCGGGCATCTTCGAGATTATCTACACGCTGTCCACTGAGCAGGCTGGCTTCATTCTCGTTGACAATCAATACCTCAAGTTGTTGCAACACATCTTTTGGCAGTGGTTGAGCAGGAGCAAGGTTGAGTACGACAGGCACATGCACGTTATGTGCGGCAGCAATAAGAGATATTACCGTTTCCAGGGGGATTTCGAGTTGTAACACCAGCGCCTGTGCCTGGGCAATAGACTCGAAGATAGTGGAGATGTGTGAATGATCCTGACCTACGCGCATGTTAGCGCCGGAGGATACTACAATAACATTATCGCCGTCAGGGACTAGAAAAATGAATGCGACACCACTCGATTCTTCCTGATCAACAACAATGAGGCTGGTGTCGATCTGGTCTGCTTGCAGCGCGCCGAGGAGCTGCTTGCCAAACGGATCGCCGCCAACTCGTCCAGCCATAGTGACCGCTGCGCCAAGACGTGCCATTGCTACAGCCTGGTTTGCTCCCTTTCCACCAGGAGTAAGTTTAAGAGAGCCAGCCCCAAGGAGTGTTTCGCCCAATACGGGGATGTGAGGAACACGTACAACCTGGTCCATATTGAGACTACCAACAACGAGAATATTACTCTGCGGCATTTTAGTATCCTCTCCTGGTTTTATTGAAAGCATACGATAAAGCGCTCAACTTTGTCACTCGCAGTACGTGATGACCGTGTCCATGCTCCTGCAATAGGCCAGCAATCGTTGAAAATGGGGCAACGTTTCAAGCGCTGGAGCACACCCTACCACAATAAGTTTACGTTGAGCGCGGGTAAGTGCCACGTTCAAGCGAGTTGGATTCGTTAAAAACTCACGGAGAGGGCTTTCGGCTCCAGGCGTTTGGGAGGTCGCAAAGGACATAATAATCACTAGGCGTTCACCCCCCTGGAATCTATCGACGGTATCGATACTCATTGGTGAAGCGGGGGAGAGCGCTTGCCATCCACTCATTTCGTGATCACTGAATAGGTGGCGACGAACATTGGCGACCTGTGCTCGAAACGGGGCGATGATACCGATATCTTTTTGCGCGATACCTCGCATAAGTAGGGCCTGGACGACAGCGCGAACCGCTCGCGCTTCAGCATTACTACTCTTTTGTCCATCGCTCTCGCGCTCGTTGCGCACATCCAGAAATACCAGGGGAAATGCTGGCTGAATAGCTTGTCTGATAGCTTGCGTTTCATACGTAAAAGTTGCGCCAGGAGGGAGAAATTCTAGTACGCGCCTGGCGACTGTAGGGGCAGCTTCCAATTTGTCCTCGTAGAACAACCTGGAGGAGAAATTGGATATCCAACGATTCATGCGATACTGCACGCGCAGCGAGATACATGCACTATCTGCTTCACCTCCGGAATTCATGTAGTCATCATCTAACCGTTTGAGATAGCTGAAAAGCGAGTCTGACAGCCCGTTTTCGGCGGCTTCTTTACTAAGGACCAATGGCGGTAGCTGTTTTTCATCACCCACGAGGATAAAGCGTTTTGCCAGGCGCAGCGCGCCCAGGATGGAAGGGATGGTGATCTGGCTGGCCTCATCAACGATGGCAACATCAAAGTGTAGCGGTGAATCATGATTGTTGTCCGATGGTTCACCTGGCGGTTGGGGGGAATATTTTTCAGATGACCATGCTGCTGCCGTCGAGGCTACCACCGGCGCGTTGCTTAACACTGTGCGCCAAGAAAGTTGTTGATTGTTCTCTGACGCCAGGTGTTTCAAGAGCCTGTCTTGCACATCGGTATGCACGCTGCGGTCGTGCCCGAGGCGCACGTAGTTGTGAAAGCCTTCAGCGTCGAGCCGTTTGAGCATATTATCGACGGCCTGGTTCGTATAAGCTGCGAGCAATACGCGTTGACCTTGCTGGCAGAGCCGTTTCACAATCTCGGCAATGACGCTTGTCTTTCCAGTGCCAGGGGGACCCTGCACCAGCAGGTAATCTTGCATCTGCAAGGCTCGCTCGATCGCAAGGTTTTGTTCGGTGTTGAAATCATTGCGTGGTGGAACGCTGAACTGGTTAAATCGCGGCCGTGCTTTTCCTGCCACAAGGTTGCGCAAGTGCCCGTCAGCTTGTAGCCAGCGCAGCAGGTTTTGTACGGTACGCGTATGGACAATATTAGAGCCGTAATGATCAATCAGCCTGGGATTGGTGATCATTTCAGGAATCCAGACCCGTACTTGTTCCGCGCTGATGTGTTTGATATTGCCTGTCACTACTTCGCCTGTTATAGGATCTCCATCACTCAGCAATATTTCATCACCTTCGCGCAACTCTGAAGTGTTATTGCAGAGGAATTCTTGTTCCCATTCACCCTGGCCCGTTGGTTCTGGTTTCCCCATGGGAGTTAAATTGGCGATGGCTGTTCCGCGTTCAATGCGTTCTGACACGGGCGTTTTCCAGAGGAGCGCTTGTTGTTGCTCGCCTTCCCATCCTTCCAGACGCAGCAGTTGGTAATATCTTGAGAATAGTTCCTGGTCTTCGTTGCTATATGTTTGACGCAATCGAGGGTGGGAAGTCGAACGTGGAGCGGCGCTGCTTTCAGGTGATGGCTGATCTCCATGCGAGGATGACAGGTCAGTGCCTGGCTCCGGCGGCTGCCAATTGAGCAAGGATGAAACCTGTTCACACTGCGTTAGCATGGCGCACTTGCTACAGCGCGACGGCCCGGGAGGTGCAGAGGGTCTTCCTGTAATATGACTGAGCATGAGAATGTTACGCGTCTCATTGACTCGTTGTATGTCTCTGATAGTGGGTTCAATGCCAAATGACTGGGCTTCTCCCGGTGTACCGCTGTAGAGCAAGGTGCCGCGGGCTTTCTTCATGCGGGGATCGCGGCGCACAGCTAACAGGGCGTGGTAACCCTGAACTTGCCAGCGATGGTTGGATTTTGGCAGGTTTGTGCCTCCTCCTGTTTTTAATTCAAGCAAGCTTTGCCGGTTTGTTTGTTGCCACAGCAGGTCGAGTCGCCCACGTAAACCGATCTCGGGGGCGAGTAAGAATGTCTCAGCTCGTACTATGTTCTCGCGCGGCTGAGCATCTGTCTTTTCGATTTGAGTGTCATCGGGAGCTGTGGGCACGTCCCACAACGAGGTGCTTTGATGCTGGTACCAGGTGGCAAGGCTCTCCAGGTGAGGTGCTACATCAGCGCGCATCGTTTCAACCGACACATCCGCTAAAGCGAGATCAAGGCTATTCTGTTCCAGCGCCTGTTCAAAATGGCGTTGTAGGGTAGCTAACGGCATCTCCGTTTTGTTGGAGGTATAGCCTTTCATCAATTCACCACGATCGTGTTCTTTGAGTAGTTCTTTGAAGCAATGGTGGACCAGGTTTCCGCGAATGGTAGCGGCAGATGTTGTGGATGGAACCAGGGTGTGAAGAAGGTATTGACGCGGGCAATATTCCGCGTCGTTGAGATCGGTGATGTTGAGTAAGATATCAGGCTCCAGGACAGCGAGGGTATACGAGTTGGTTTGATAGATGTGCCTGGGCTGGCCTTTATATTCAGTGATAACGGGAGGGAGAGGGAGATGATAGAGGCGTAAGGCAAGGTTTTTGATGCTTTTACCCCGTTCGCTCAGTTCTTTGACAAACTTCGTATAGTAGTTGTGTATCAAGCGCAATTCAGCATGTACTGTACCTGTGTCGAGAATAATGACAGGAGTCTTTTCACCGTTGATGGTGCGTTCATTAGCGGTTAGAATGCGACCTTCGAGCTGTCTGACGGCACAGGGAGGTCGTGGATCAAGGACGCAGAGAAAGCACTCGTGCTTTGCCTCTTCTTGTTGAGCGATTTTGTGGGCTGTCATCGAGTTATCTCCATTCTGCCAGTAGCTGTTGCTCGAAGTGTATGATGAAGAACAGATATTCGTCAAGGGGATAGAGAGAAGAATTGGGACGCCCTCGTGCTATAATGGGTGCGTTTAAGAGCATTAACAGAAACGAGGTATCATTCATGCCTACCCCGCCTATTCGTACTATTACGCTTGGGATTGCTGATCCCCATCCTCTCACCTTCGCGACGATCAAACGAGTTGCAGCCATATTACAGGATGCGCGCACACGGTATATGGAGGCGGGGTATGAGGTACAGACCGTACGACTATCGACCCGGCCAGTCTTTGACGATCTGATGAACTGGTCATCGACTGACCTGCTCGATTATACGGGAGAGCTACAGCGTATGCTGGATGATCTCGGCCTGGGTTTTTGCTCAATAGGTACTGCGCACGCGGCACGCTCCGATTTTCCGCTGGATAGGATAGAGCTGGTAGCTGATCTGCTGGCCTCTACGAGCGCGCTCAATGCTACGGTCCACGTGGCCACGCCATACCATGGCTTGCGTACGGATGCTGCCCTGCCAACGGCACGGGTGATGAAGCGATTAGCCGCGGAGACGCAGGAGGGATTTGGCAATTTCCGTTTTGCCATGTTGGCCTGTGTCGAACCTGGCTGCCCATTTTTTCCTTCTGCCTATCATAGTGGCCCCGATAGCCTGGCTATTGGCTTACAAGGCGCCGGTATCGTCGCGGAAGCGCTGCGCACACTGCGCGGAGACGAGACCAGTCCGCTAGATCTTGTGCAAATCAGTGAGGTGGTCAAGACGGCGGTGATTGAACAGGCGAAGCCAGTGGTAGACAGGGCTCAGGAAATAGCGCCGGCGCATGGTTTGATTTTTGGCGGCATCGATCTTTCGCCTGCTCCATTAGGGGAGGAGAGTATTATCGATGCCATGGAGCTTTGCGGCTATGGGCCTGCCGGTACGCCGGGAACACTGGCTGTCGCAGCTGCGATCACTGCCGCGTTGAAGAATACGGGATTACCTGGCTGCGGCTATTGCGGGTTGATGTTGCCTGTTCTGGAAGATGCGACGCTGGGTCGAAGGTGGGAAGCGGGGTATGTAAATGCTCATCAGCTCCTTCTCTATTCGGCGGTTTGCGGTACGGGACTGGATACCCTGCCACTTTCAGGAGATGTTAGTGCTGAGGAGGTTGCCCACCTGCTGCTGGATGTAGCCACGCTGGCCTTGCGTTTGAATAAGCCTCTGTCGGCTCGTCTCTTCCCGGTGCCGGGTAAAAGGAGCGGAGACCGGACTAGTTTTACCTCGCCTTATCTGACAAACACGCTTGTCAGGTGAGATGACGTGGTCGTGGGCGGGCGAGGACAAGGGCTTATGTGCTGCCCAGTGATACGCCCCAGAGGGCATCCATTACGCCATCGTAGGAGCGTTTGAGGTTATCGTAGAGGCTGGCATTTTCTATTGCTAGCGCGGAGAGGCCGGCCAGGACGCTGAGGAACTGGATGTCATTTTCGTGAAAGGTGCTTTGTTCGCTTGTGTAGACGCGCAATACTCCAATTGCCCTACCATGCACCTCCAAGGGCACGCAGAGTACGGAAACAATGCCTTCTCGTCTGGCTGCCTCCTTGTATTGAAAACGGTTGTCCTTGCTGACATCAGGGATGATGACAGGTCTACCACAGAGCGCCTCACTATCAAGAGGACTGTGCTCAACCTCTACGGGACCTTTTGCAAAATAGTTTCCGCTTAGCCCGTATGCTGCGCTCAGTTGTAATCGGCCGGTACGGGGGTCGAGTAAGCGTAAGACACAGCCTTTCACCTGCATGGCTTCAGTGATACTCATGACTACACTTTGTAAGACCTGGTCTAGTTCAAGGCTGGATGTGATGGTCAGTGCAGCCTGGTGAAGCGCATGATAGTAATCTTTGTGTGTACGAGTTGGACTACTAGCGGAATGAGAGTTTGTAGTCATCAGTATAAGCCCTCCCAATTAAGCAACGCCATAACACAGGCATTGGGCAATATGACACTCTTCATCAATCAGTACGTTATCATTATAACATACTTGATTGTGTTGGAAGGGATATTTGGGCATTAAAAAATTATTTCCTTGATTTTGCAGATCAGGGATGGAGAGCCAGATAATTATGGGTATTTATACCCGGCATCCAAGGGGTGTATGGTGATGGATGCCAGGTATAAACTTTTAGCTTACGATTTCTGGCTGGTTACCTCTTTGGCCTCCTTTGCGTCTTTGGCGTCTTTAGCGTCCCTAGCATCTTTGCATGGGTCTTCTACAACCCACACGCGGCAGGGGGCATTTGTGAGTACGTAGGGAATGGTTTTTCCCAGGTCGTTATGTATTTTATGAGGGTCACGCACCAGGCCGAGCAGAATTAGTGCACATGCGTGATCTCTCGCTTCGTCCACAATGGCAGGGCCTGCATCGCGCGCTTGAACTACCTCCGCGACAGCTTCACATCCAGCATCATCTGCTATAGTGAGGGCGTCGGTGAGAAGTTTATCGGCATGTTCAGACTCTTTGGTGAGGACGGCTTTGAGAGGTAACGTGCGTGGTACTTCGATTATATAAACAAGGTGTACTTTGCGTTTGGCTTTTTTAGCCATAAGGCAGGCGAGACGTACCAGTTCGTTATCGAGCTTGTTGTCCTCGACAACGACGGCAATATCTCCCGTTGCTCCAACCCCTGGAGCAGATTTACTTGTTTCAGTCTCATCTTTGGCTCTTGAGCGCCATAAGTGAACCATATTGTCTCCCCTCCTGGTGGAGCATGATAAAACAGCATCATTCTAGCATTTTACAGTTTTCAGCCATTTCAGCGGATCATTCTTAATGCAGTCCACACAGGTTTGTTGCTATGATTCTATACCTAAAAATGGCTTGCGTCAATGTCCGAATCGTACAATGAAAGGAAAGGTTTATGCATTATCATTACAGGTACAAGGGGGGTGGCATTGTTTTTATTGCCACCCCCCTTGTAGCTTGCTGTCGCCAAGTGCCTACTCTGGCTCGATGGTTGCTGTCAGTCCGTAACTGAGCAGGCGTTCCTGGTAAAACTCAGCAATCTCTTTTGGGCAGACTGTGACGATAGCAGTACCTGTGAGGTGCGCGGTGAGCATGATGCGTTCAGCCTCTGCTTGAGAGAGATTGTTGATTGAGTGTAGCAGTACGAAGACAACATAATTCATTTCATTGTAGTCATCGTCAAATAGAACAACCCTGTACGGCGGGAGAAGTTTAGCCCGAAGACGTTGAAGTTCTTCCGTCTCCACCTGATACTCAGGGAGTGTCAAAGGATTATTGGACATAAATGCAATCTCCGGTAATAAACACGACATAGATTGATAAAAAGTTTCTCTGACTATTGTAATCGAGATCGCGGGAGATTTCTAGCCTTTTGGAAAACAGTCCTACAATAGTGGTGTAAAACAGGGAATTTTCGCAGGGCACTTTCCCGGTATGCGATGGATTTTGGGGGAAATGTGTCCGATTTTGCGACAGAATTTTTTCGCTGGTCGGAAAGAGGATATGCTGATGCGTGGGAAGTGGTATGGTGTTGTTTGATAGGTGAGTTTGGGGTGTCATGTGTGGCCCTCTATGTTGATTGTGCTTGTTAGATGATATGGCTTATATTGAGTTCTTTTTTTTGAGGTAGAAATCGGGTGGGTGATGGCTCATTGTGCTTTTTAGCTTTTGTATCTGGATGGCGGAAGATGCACCGAGGGCCGATCAATCGGCTGTGGGCGCGATAAATCGGCCCCTACGTTTGACCTAATGTTCGTTATGTGGTTGCATGGGAAGGCTATTGATTGTTTTGCGGTAACCCATGTTATTGCGGGAGTATGTTCATGAATCATGAGGATCATGTCAGGCTATTGCGGAAGGGTATTGCGGAACCCGGTGGGGCTTGGGCTGATTTTGGCTCTGGAACGGGGGCCTTTACGCTTGCGCTGGCCGATTTACTGGGGACTGAGGGTTCTATCTATTCGGTGGATAAGGATAGGGGCGCACTCAAAGAGCAGGAGAGAGCTATGCGGGCCCGCTTTCCTGGCACAAGGGTTGAATACATCAATGCTGATTTTATGCAGAGGCTCACTCTTCCGCAGCTGGATGGAGTGGTGATGGCCAATTCGCTGCATTTTGTGCGCAATAAGGATGCCGTGTTGCAGTTGGTGCGCGGCTATCTAAAACCCGGTGGGCGTTTGCTGATAGTCGAATATAATGCGGATCGAGGCAATATGTGGGTACCATATCCCTTTTCGTTTAGAAGCTGGGAGTTGCTGGCACGAAAGAATGGATTTGCCCATACACAATTGCTTACGACGGTTCCGAGCCGGTTTTTTGGTGAGATTTATTCGGCTGTTAGTTTCGGGTGAGGTTGGGGGCGAGCCGGACAAGGGTAAGCTGAAGTTTGCCTGAGTGAGAACACATCTGAACAGTGTCCTTTGACAAAGACAGCTTAGGTGAAAGGGAAGATGATATACTACAGAGACAACTTGCGAGAGGAGAAACAAAACAACCCATGACGCAGCCCCATTTCTGGTGGCAAACGGGAGTGATTTATCAGATCTACCCACGCAGTTTTCTCGATAGCAATGGCGATGGAGTAGGAGATCTCCCTGGTATCGCCAGCAAGCTGGATTACTTGCGCTGGCTCGGCGTTGACGCGATCTGGCTCTCGCCGATCTACCCGTCTCCGATGGCCGATTTTGGCTATGATATTAGCAATTACACCGATGTTCATCCGCTCTTCGGGACCCTTGAGGACCTGGACACCTTGCTGCACCAAGCCCACCAGCGCGACCTCAAGCTCATTCTAGACTTTGTACCCAACCACACCTCCGATGAGCATCCCTGGTTCCAACAGGCGCGTTCCAGCCGCATGAACGAGCAACGTGACTGGTATATCTGGCAAGACCCTGCTCCTGATGGTGGTCCTCCCAATAACTGGACCAGCAGGTTTGGCGGGTCAGCCTGGCAATTTGATGAACAGACCGAGCAATACTACCTACACTTGTA
>VBHS01000004.1 GCA_005881295.1 Chloroflexota bacterium | reverse complement strand
GTGGAGGCTTCATCTTTGCCGGGGTAAGAGATCCTCCCCTCAAGACATAGACGAGCAAGCAGCCCAAAAAGAGACTGTCTCGTATCATACTTCACGTAGATGGGCAGTTGACCGTGGCTAACAGCCTTGCCATCCTCACAGCCATTTCCTACACTACTCTTTGACAAGCACGCGATTCGGAGAGGACGGCGCGCGCTCCGACAACGTTTCTGATGTAGGAGGAAGAAAATCATGCTCATCGTGAACGACGAACAACGCCTTTAAGAACGCCGTGATTGAAATATCCCTGCTTCGTATAGTGGCGCTTTATAAGGGCAGCGTCAAGTTCACCGGCTGACTGGCCGTACGCTTGGAACGCCCAGTCTGACCGGCAAGCTATGGGTAGGGGCAGCCCGGGAAATTGGCTGCATCGAGCTGGCCGGCCTGGATTGGTGCGATGTGGCCGCCGTAGTAGAGCTGCCATTGCACGTTTCCGAATGGCGTCGTGTCATTGAAGGAGAACGTCATCGACACGCTCCCCTTGGCCTGCGGCGGGGATATCGATACGGTGTCCGAACCGAGAAGGACCGTGGGACTTCCCCCCCACGCCTGGGCATCCGCCTCATTGACCCCTTCCTTCACTGCGTGCCAGGTGATCGTGACGATGACGGTTCTGGTCATCGTCGAGGTGTTATCCGTGCAGGACATGGTCGCACTGGATTCACCGCCATACGCCGCTGCGGGCAGGGCGGAGGCGAGCACCAGGAGCAAGGCTATGCCCAGAGCTACCAGAAGTAGACGTTTCATCGAGATTCCTCCCTCTGTTAGAAGTCGCCAACAATCAGGATTTCTCATACAGGGCTCTGTAATCAAATACGCAGCACCGTTACAGGACACCTTTGTGATTTGTCCGAATTCTTGTCCTTCCTCTTGACGCATAAATGGTCCAGCAACTGGCTTATTTCCTGGACTGATGGCAACCTGGCGGCGTGGAGGAATCCTCGGTTTTGACGCATATCCACGTCGTAGAGGAGTTCTCTCAAAGGGGAAGTGTCTCCTCCTCAATCGCTCCCAAGCCTCGCAGAGAGGCGATCTCGGCCTGGGTGAGTCCTTTCACTCCGGTGATATTGAGCCGTTCGTAGGGCCGGTCGCGCCGCAGCCTCCTCAGCCTCTCGCCACTCTCAAGATCCCACACCTGGATGGTCCCGTCATCGCCGCAACTGGCGAGCCTGTGGCCATCGGGGCTGATCCTGAGCGACTGGATCGCCCCCTGATGCCCCTGGCGCTGCATCAAGCATTCCCCACTTTGGACGTCCCACCAGCAAAGCCGACCGTCACTGTCCCCACTGACCAGCAGCTCTCCGCGCGGGCTCCAATCC
>VBHS01000045.1 GCA_005881295.1 Chloroflexota bacterium | reverse complement strand
GAGCCTGCTCCTTCTACTGGAAACCAACCTGAAACTGCCACCTCTCGTGGGTAAAAAGCATATTTGATTTGAGAGAAGAGGATGTACCTGGTTTGGACTTTCAAGCCCGGCACATCCTCTTCTCTTTCATCTAGCCAGATTTAGCAGGCCTATACGGATAATGCATCGTTTTATCACCCTCCCAGTTTTCGCGTAGCCCTGGTGCCGCGAGATCCCAGTCTGGTCGAATCTTGCGTGTAACTTCGCGCAGGTCTTGCCACAATTCTTCAGGCGATGTTCGGACACCTGTGAATGTTACGTTTTCCCTATCAAACGCCAATAGCCAATCCGATGAGGGACTGGCTATCATTATGCATAGTTTTAGCTTAATTTAATTTCCTTTGTAGGGATAATGCAATTTCTTGTCACCCTCCCAGTTCTCGCGCAACCCCGGTGCTGAGAGGTCCCAATCAGGGCGTATCTTGCGCGTGACCTCGCGTAGATCCTTACGAAGGTCTTCGGGTGACGGCCTACCCCAGAACCAGTAGCCATTATAGATTTTGTAAATGACCAACCCCGGCTCAAGCACGAACGTATGAGGAATCATCGGGTTATGGAAAGGGTCAGTATATTCTTGAATATCCAGGTCTTGCTGTACCTTACGCCCAGAATCCGAAAGAAAGGGCCATTGCGCCCCAACGGCATCACGAAATTCGTTTGACTCCAGAATATTATCCGTCGAAATAGTCACAATCTTTGTGTAGGCAACCGCAATTCTTGGATAGAAAGCCGCCAACTCAAGGTGTTGTTGATGATCCTTGGGACAAAAATGTCCACGCGAGAGCAACAAAATCATAGGGTCATTGCCCTGTAACTCACTCAAACGACGACGTGTCTTCGTGTGATCGGTCAACTCATAATCTGGAAACTTCGCTCCCAAAACAATATCAGCACGCATAGTTATTCTCCCTTTGGTGACTGTTAACCTGTTACTCCTACCATAACAGTCACCACCACGTGCTCTATTCCAATCACTCCGAAAAGCATTGTTGGAAAGACCATAAATTGGATCTTACGCAAGTTTGCTGATAGTGGAAAGAAACACTTCCGTTGGAAACGTGCCGAGGTCCTCAGCAAGCCAAACGGCTTTTTCGACTCAAGTGAGCCACTACCCTCCATTGTACCTCATGCAGTGGCACCTCTTGCTCCTTGTCTTCGCTCTGCTCCTTTCCCCATCAAACCTCAACGGTTTCGATGAGCCTACACCACTTGAGGAGACGATGACGGGAAGTCATACACCTTGCGCAATTCGTGGGAAGAGCCAGGTTATTGGACGAATGACACCTTTTGGTATTATACTTGATACTGAAGCAGTTATTGTTCGTTGGAGCAGGAGTACACCTATGACCACTTTTCCTGAATCGCACCGGGACCTCCTCAAAGCGGATGTTGCCATGCTGGCCACGATTGGGCAAGATGGATATCCGCAAGTCACAGCACTCTGGTTTTTGTTCGACGAGGACGCGACACTCAAGCTGTCGCTCAACAGCACCCGCCAGAAGGTGAAAAATCTCCAAGCGCATGCGGAATGCACATTCTTTATCCTCGACACGGCCAATCCGTACCGCACGCTGGAGGTCCGAGCGAGGGCGCAGATCATGCCTGATGCGGATTATGCCTTTGCCAAGAAATTGGGTGCCAAATATGGTGGAGCCGATCTCAGTACCAACGACCGTCCGGGTGAGACGCGTGTTGTCGTGTCGCTCCAGCCCATCAAAGTGAATACGTGGGGGTAGGTGAGCATCGGTTCTGCGCCGCGCCAGGTTGTGTTGCAAAAACGCCGCTGCTCTTGCTCTGTCTCACTTTGCGTGAAAGCTGTAGCCTAGATTGAGAGGAAGTAGACCCGCCGAGGCTTCAGAAGCGGGTCTCCATCAACGTGGATTTTCTCAGTGACCTCTTAATCACGCAAAGTGAGACCGAGCCGTTTCTTCCTGTATTTTACATTTGTACACCTGACGTTGTCGTTTTCCCGCGTCGGTGATCATGCTACGTCCGCCTGTTTGCTCCTCTTTCTTCATCGCTACAACCGAGCGCGCGCCATCCTCTTCAAGTGAGCCACTACCTTTTTCGACCTTCTCTGATCAGTTGCTTGAATCAACAAACCTGCGTAAGATCCATAAATTCGCCACTTCTGACTCATAACTTTATGGTTCAATTTGGCGAGGATATGAATCAATCTGCTCTGTTGCAACCATTTTGCCGAGTCATCTCGGCAGCCGGGCCGCACTTTTTCGCCTGATTGTATTGAGATCAGCCTGGAAACGGTCTGATTTTGGCAAGATTGACGCATATCGCCCCCTTTGGCAGACTTATGAGCCAACCGACAAGTACTCCCTCGCTTTCTCAGGTTCATCTCAGCTGTTTCACAGGTCCAACTCAACAAGCCAAGGTATACTTATTGTTGAGTGAGTCAAAACAGAAGCTTTGCAAACACTTTCTCCAAGCACAGAGCGATCGAGAGAAGGAACCTTTCTTTCAGGAAGTGAGCCTGTTTTCAGGAACTCAAGGATTTCTGTGCATGCAACGGTGTCAAACCTTGCCAGAGTCTGTTAGATGATCAGCGATGACTCGCTCCCATTTGTGGAACTTGTCGATAAGCTCGTTGGCTGTGAGCACAACCAACAAGGCGTGCATGCTCCTCCAGGTGCTCCGCCCCTATGTCCACGAAGAACCCTTGCCGTTCTCTTTCCCGGATCTCTTTCCAGTTTTGCCCAAAAGGAGGCATAAAATGACTAAGACATCGTTTCGTCTCGTGACGGGTGTCGTTTTGCTCAAGGGGGGAGCCTCTTAATCGCGACGTGGTATGGATTCCTCTTTTCAGCACTCTTGCTGATCCCGTTAGTGGTCCTGTTGCATCGCCTGTTTGCCCAGGATGATTTTCCCTATCTTGGACTGGCGACCACCTTTGGCATCCTTGCAGGACTCGTTCAGGTTCTTGGACTGCTGCGCTGGGTGTTCCTGGTTCCCTACCTGAGTCAGGTGTACATGGATCCCGCTTCCAGTCTTGCCACCCGTGACACGGTCCAGGTCATCTTCCAAGCTTTTCACCACTATGTAGGCAGTGGAGTCGGTGAACATCTCGGCTATCTCTTCACTGGGCTGTGGACAATCTTGATTGGACTCGCGCTCACCCAATCGTCCCTGCTTCGACCATGGGTGGGGTGGCTTGCCCTGCTCCCTGCGTTCTGCATTCTCGCAGGAATACTGACGCCACTGGGGTTTGGTATTGCCGCTGTCCTCACTCAAATCGGTTATGTGCTCTGGTCGCTCTGGTTACTCGTGGTTGGTGTGTTCGTGCTCCGCTCTCATGAGCGTGAGAGACAACCTCTTCTGTCCCATCGTCTGCAGTAATCGAGAAAGGAAGAGCTCATGATGAGCACCAACGAACTCCACGTCGTTTTCGGCACTGGCCCAGTCGGGCAGGCAGTGATGCGCGAACTGGTTGCCAAAGACAAGCCTGTCCGCCTCGTGAACCGTCGTGGTCCAGTGGTTGATCAGGCTACGTTACACAGATTGCTCAAGAAAGTGCGTGATGTAGGCATGCCATTGGTCTCGGTCAATCGTGGTAAACCCGGTCAAGCAGATGTTTCAGACAGCAAGTAAACCGCATTGAAAATGACCGAAGCAAAGCAACTTGGAGGAATACTCATGAAAGCCATTGTAAACACACACTACGGATCACCGGATGTTCTTCAACTCAAAGAGGTAGAAAAACCTGCACCCTCGGACCATGAAGTCCTGGTAAAAGTTCTTGCGGCATCCGCCGCTGCGGGTGACTGGCATCTTCTGCGCGCTCAACCATTCCTGATGCGCTTCACGTCTGGGCTTCTCAAACCAAAACACCAGATCCTCGGCGCGGCCTTCGCGGGGCGGGTTGAAACGGTGGGCCGCAACGTCACGCAGTTTCAGCCCGGGGATGAGGTCTTCGGGGACTCATCCGCGTGTGGCTTTGGCGCTTTTGCCGAGTATGTTTCTGTTCCTGAAAAGGCAGTCGCGCTGAAACCCACCAGGTTGACGTTCGAGGAAGCCGCGACCGTCCCTGTGTCGGCAGTCACCGCCTTGCAGGGTCTGCGCGACCAGGGACACATTCAGCCAGGACAGAAGGTGCTGGTCAATGGTGCGTCTGGTGGTGTGGGGACGTTTGCGGTGCAGATTGCCAAAGCATTTGGCACTGAAGTCACCGCTGTATGCAGCACGAGGAATGTGGACATGCTGCGCTCGCTTGGGGCAGACCACGTCATTGATTACACGCAAGAAGATTTCACCAAAAATGGGCAGCGTTATGACCTGATTCTGGCCGTGAACGGATATCATCCGATTTCAGCGTATCAGCGCGCCTTAAGTCAAGAGGGCATGTATGTCATGACCGGAGGTTCCATGGCGCAAATGTTCCAAGCCATGCTGCTCGGACCCTGGCTATCAAAGAACGGCAGTCAGAAAATGGGAAACTTGCTGGCGAAACCAAACCAGAAAGATCTGGTGTTTGTGAAAGAGCTTCTTGAAGCCGGCAAAGTCGTACCCGTTATAGAGAGACGTTACCCGTTACGTGAGGTTCCTGAGGCTATCCGGTATGTTGAAGAAGGACACGCCAAAGGAAAAGTGGTCATCACTGTGGATCAGAACAACCTCACCTGATAAAGCGTTACACTTAACCAATATTCATAGCTTAGACAAC
>VBHS01000044.1 GCA_005881295.1 Chloroflexota bacterium | reverse complement strand
CTGCAACAGAGAACGCTAATCCGAGACCGACTTGCTCGATAGCTTGTGGATGGAGAAGGCGTGGAATGGCCTCCACAATAATGACGAGAGCAGCGACCAGAATGAGCGCCCCTTCCACGCCACTGGAAAAGTATTCTGATTTGGTATGGCCGTAGGCATGGTCCTCATCGGCTGGACGCGCGGCCAGTGTCAAGGCCCAGAATCCCACCAATGCCGCCACCAGATTGACCACTGATTCAGCCGCATCGGCGAATAACCCAACAGACCCCGTTAAAAAGTACCCGATAAACTTCACACCCATCGTCACTAACGCGGCCCCGATGGAGAGAAACATGTAAAAACGTCTTGAGTGAGTATGCATATTCTATCCTCTTAGGAAGGAAAAGTGATTCAGTACGCACAAGTGAGCAATGCTCATAGACAGTGTCTTAGGCGATCTCAAACAGACCCTATTGTACCTTCTGAAGCTGGGAGTGTCAAAATAACCCTCACGCTAAAAAACATGATTTTCAGAAAAAAAGAGGTGTTTTTCCCCTGGTAAAATTTCTGCCAAAAGCTTGAGCATTCCGTGAGCTACAAGCTACGGGAACACTCATTCGCTTCCTCTTTCTGGACAATGAAACGCGTGTTCTTACGCACCCTCGCTGATGGAGAATGTGATAAAATGGAGAATTCTGTTGCAAAAAATTTTGCGGAAGGAGTGAATGATGCATTACCGAACGTTAGGCCGAACAGGATTACAGGTTTCGGAGATTGGCTATGGCGCCTGGGGGATTGGCCAATCTGGCTGGATCGGTGCCCAAGACCAGGAATCGCTTCAGGCCCTCCAAAGGGCCATCGATCTGGGTGTGAACTTTATTGATACAGCCCTGGCCTATGGTGAGGGGCACAGCGAACGGCTTGTCGGGCAGGTCCTCCGCACCAACCCAGACAAACGTATTATCGTGGCTACCAAGATTCCACCAAAGAATGGCCAGTGGCCCGCACAGGCAGGAGTCCCAGTCGAAGAGGCCTTTCCAGGCACCTACATCCAAGAATGTACCGAGCAG
The DNA here is from genome assembly GCA_005881295.1 of Chloroflexota bacterium. GTDB lineage: Bacteria > Chloroflexota > Ktedonobacteria > Ktedonobacterales > Ktedonobacteraceae > UBA11361. The sequence goes on along the minus strand of VBHS01000044.1, from coordinate 5,660 downwards.
AGTCTGCGCAACCTTGGGACCCAGACCATTGATATTCAGCAGTTCCATGTCTGGAATGATGAGTGGGTTGGTCAAGGAGACTGGCGTGAGACCATCCAACGACTCAAAGAGCAGGGGAAGATTCGCTTTTTCGGGGTCTCGATTAACGATCATCAGCCAGACAATGCTCTCCGACTGATAGAAACCGGCCTCGTGGATACGGTTCAGGTCATCTACAACATTTTTGAGCAGAGCCCAGAAGACACGCTCTTTCCAGCCTGCCGACACCACAACATCGGGGTCATTGTGCGTGTTCCCCTCGACGAAGGTGGTCTGACAGGCACGGTCACCCCCGAAAGCCGCTTCGATCCGCAGGATTTCCGCAGTAACTACTTCCGGGGCAATCGGAAGCAAGAAGTGTACGAGCGCGTCCAGAACATTGTCTCCGATTTGGAGATTACAGTTGATGAGCTTCCAGAGATCGCCCTGCGCTATATCTTGAGTAATCCCGTCGTCTCGACCGTGATTCCAGGCATGCGTACCATGCGCAATGTGGAACGCAACACTGCTCTCGGCGATGGGAAAGGACTCTCACTCGAGCAAGTTCAGAAACTGAAGAAGCACCGCTGGATACGGAATTTCTATACATAGCCCGGGTGGTGCTACGTCAGATTTCGAGTAATGTAACCTTTTTCGTATTTCATCATAGAGCGTCTCACACATCTCATACTATTTGTAAGCGAGGCGCCGTTGAAACGTGAGGAGGTTTACATGATGAATACCTATCTTGCATCGTTTGCCAGGCGAACGCGATCGCTCTGGGCATACCTTTCTTTAGCGCTCATCGTTGCCCTGCTGTTAGCTGCATGTGGTGGTGGAGGGACAACAACAGCTTCCACGCCGACTGCTACGTCGCAGCCGACTCCAACGCCTACTACTGCACCCAGCCCAACTCCTACCCAGACGTCGACGGTGGCCAATGTGAAGATCGTCGAGCAGAATGGGAAATACTCCTTCCAACCGGCAACGCTCTCCATCAAAATGGGAACGCAGGTGGAGTGGCTGAATACCTCTGATGCTCCACATACGGTGACCAGTGATGCAGCTGGGGACTTCAATTCCACGAGCAATATCACCCAAAGAAGAGCGAAGGGATAAGCTGATTGATGAACACGGCGGAGAAGTAGGCAAACGATGAGTCAACGACAGCAGTTTCCTCAACCACACCTGAAGGGCAACGAGACGGCGAATGCGCAGCCAGCACGACGGATTGTTGTACATGCTCATCGACGACCAGCGCTTGAGGCGAACCGGCAGAGGCTCTGGCTCCTGCTGGGGATGATCGTGCTGTTCTGCATGATTTCACTTGCTGCACTCATGCAAGCGGGCAGTATAGGGTCGAGGCAGATACTGGTAAGACAAAGACCGTTCGCTCCCATACCTGCGCTGGCGGCGGCAGGGACGTTTCGGGAGTATCCCTTCCCTCGCCCAGACAACGAGGTCATGCGTCCAGCTCTTGACCACCAGGGGCGGCTCTGGTTTGGAGCCATGGGCCAGAACGCGCTGGTGGTCTTTGACCCACGGACTCAGACCTTCCAGTACCTGACGCCGCCACACGGACATCACAGCATCATGGGCGTCCTGGTGGCCCCGGACGATACGATCTGGTTCGCCGAACAGGCTGCCAACTATCTCGGACACTACGACCCTGCGACGAGGCATTACCAGCTCTATCCCCTTCCCTGGCTCACGGTTCCAGACCCCGGTCACCCAAAGCAGGTCCAGTTGTTGCCCAGCGCACCCAACGAGTTGGCTCTGGATGGGCATGGGGATATCTGGTTTACCGAATTCAACGCTGATCGCCTGGGGCGGCTTGATCCACGCACAGGTCATATGCGGCAGTATACACTCTCCGCTCAAGCGAGCGTACAGACCCTCTATCCCTACGGTGTGACCATCGATCGGCAAGGCACGGTCTGGTTCACCGAATCGGGGACTAACCAGCTCGGCCGCCTCGATCCGTCGACCGGTACTCTCCGCGTGTTCGCCGCTCCAGGTTCTCATACGCTGCTCATGGAAGTGGCCAGCGATGCACGGGGCGCCATCTGGGTCACGTCGTTCACTCCAGGTCTCCTGCTTCGCTTCAGACCAGATAGCGGCACCTTTACCTCCTATCTTGCTCCTGCAGATAGGAGGGAGAGCAGCGCGTTCTATGGGCTTCTCGTCACCCCGGCTGGCGATGTCTGGGTCACGAATGTGGCAGAAAACGTGCTTGTGCGTTTGGATGTCGCTGCACAGCGTTTTCTCTCCTATCACATTCCGAAGCCCGGCAGTCAACCACTGGGCCTTGTGATGGATGGCAGCCATGCCCTCTGGTTTACCGGCGTGAACGCAGTCGGAGTCATGCACCCGTAAAGCGCAGTATTTGCGTAGGATAATCTTCCTATTTGATTGTCAATGGAGCGTGAAAAAGCTATACTATAAGTTGCTTGTAAAAATGAAGTAACTTAGCTTGTGCAACCCCACGACGATGGAAGGCATAGTAGGAACATGATCGGTGCAGGACAGCAGCGCATTGGAAAATATACATGCTATAAGCGTCTGACCTCAAGCAAGATGGGTGAATCGTGGATGGGCTACGATCCACAAGCGAGAAGCTCTGTCATCATCAAGGTCTTCTACACCGGTCTCCAGGCTGGGTCGGATGCGATGCTGCAATTTCGCCGGCAGACTGAGCAAGTGGCTGCCCTGCAACACCCACATATTGCTCGTATCCACGACCTCTCTATCATCCCGTCCAGGAATGCCGAAGGCCCCATCGCCTCGATGGTCTGCCTCGTCATGCAGTATGTCGAGGGACAGACATTGGCTGACTACGTACAGAACACAGCAAGGAGAGGCAGCATACGGCCTGGGAGCGAGATTGTGCAGCTCTTTACTTCGGTGAGCCTGGCGATTGACGATGCCCATCAGCATGGGATTATTCACGGGAACCTCAAACCCACCAATGTGTTGCTCATGAAAGAGGGTGAAGCGCGAAGCCAGATCGGTGAGCCAGTGGTGACGGATTTTGGCTTTCTGAAACTGCTGGGGACTGATACGGTAACCGCCAGCCCATTCTACCTCTCACCAGAACAGATTCGGGGGCACCCTGCGACTGTACAGAGCGATATCTACTCGCTTGGCGTGATGCTCTATGAACTTTGCACCGGAGTCCTGCCGTTCCGGGGAAGTAGGCCGGTCGCCATTATGATACAGCACCTGAAGACCCCACCTACTCCGCCTGCCCTCATGAACCCGACGGTGTCCTCTGCACTGACCAATGTCATCCTGCGTGCTCTGGCGAAAGAGCCCGAGAGACGTTTCCCCAGCGCTTCTTCCATGACGGTGGCGCTGGCTCAGGCGCTCAACCTCCCTATTCCCGAGAGCTTGAGCCAGGTTGCGAACATGCCTGCGATCCTGCATGAACTGGAGAGTAGCAACGCGCTTCAGCCACTTTCGCCAGCCGACGTGTCGCCATTTGCGGATTCAGCACCATCTCAAGCGTCTGGAGCTATCGCCCGGACGCGCCCTGAAAGGAGTGCTGTTGACGCGAATGTCCCCTCTGCTGGATCGGAACACCGAAAGAAGGGTGTACGCAATCCATGGTTTCTCATAAGTATGCTCGTTTTGTTGCTAGTAAGTGTGGGGACGATAGGGCCCCTCCTGCTGTTCCCACAGAATCATACAAAGGTCGTTGCTCTGAATCAGCTTGTGGGACATGCGTACTTTCTCAATAGCGGACAGTTCAATAAGGATGGTCCCCAGGGTATCAATGATGAGTTGCAGGTCGTGCTCTCGCGTGTCCCCGATCCTCCCACCGGGAAGAGCTACTACGCCTGGTTACTGGCCGATCAGAGTGTGAGCGAATCGTTGCCAATCGCGCTCGGTCCCTTACAGGTCGATCATGGAAATATCCAGTTTCTCTACCATGGAGATGCGAAACATAGCAACTTATTGGGGGTAATCAGTCGTTTTCTCATCACCGTCGACGATGCGCATCACCCCACGACTAGCCCCTTGATCGATACCAGAACATGGCGCTATTACGCGGAAATTCCTGAGAAACCCAGCCCGGACGACAAGTTGCATTTCAGCATGCTCGATCACCTGCGCCATCTGCTGGTAGAATCACCAGAACAACGTATACGCGGCTTACATGGCGGTTTGGCCTTCTGGTTCGTCAGAAATACGTTCGCAGTCCTGGAAGCTGCCAATGGCGCCAGAGAAGCCTGGCCTGGTCAAGAGGGCTCCACGATCCGTAACCAGGTCATCCGTGTTATGGATTACCTCGATGGGGCAGCGTTTGTGCGGACGGAGGTGCCCCACGGTACTCCCTTGCTCGCCGATGCTTCCGCTTCGCAGGTGGCCTTGCTCGGTCCGACCCCAACCGATCCGGATCCTCCTGGGTACACCTATGGTGACGAAGCACCCCCTGGCTATGTGTATCTCATCAGCGAACACATGGGAGGGGCGATCGAGTCGCCTCAAACGACAACAGATCAGCGCACCCTTGCTGTGCAGATTAATCAGGGGCTTGATCGGGAGAAAAGCGTGTTAGAGCAGGTCCATCAAGATGCGAAGCAGCTGCTGAGTATGAACGATGAGCAATTGCGACAGCCAGCTGCCCTCTCGCTTCTCAATGATCTCGCGTCACAAGCGCAAGATGCCTATAACGGTCAGATCAATCCGTCTAACGGCCAACCCGAGGATGGCGCTCTCTGGACGTATGACAATCTGCAGCGACTGGTTACCTTTGATATCCGCAATATCCGTCAATGACGTTTAGACTAAATTAGACATGTGGGTAGCCCTCTTTACGAAGGATTGCCCAGGTGAGTTTCGAAAAGCCCTGCTTCTCACCCTCGATACCAGATATGATAAATGACATTATGGGTATCATCGCTGACAAACAGTGTGCCATCGGGAGCAACTGTCACGCCAGCGGGTCTTCCCGTAACGGAGCCATTGCCTTGCAACCAACCAGCGGCAAAGTCCTCGGCAGGACCTGCGACCTTTCCATCCTTCAACGGTACTCTCACGACCTTATATCCTGTCGGGACGCTGCGATTCCAGGAACCATGAAAAGCGATGTACAGGCTGTTCTGGTATTGTTCAGGGAACTGCGTTGCATTGGGGGGGTAGAATGCTAATCCCAACGGGGCAGAGTGGGCTTGCATGGTGACGAGCGGCTTCTGTACGCCCTGACAAGCATCAGCGCTCTGACCGAATTGCGGATCAGGAATGTTTCCAGCATGACAACGGGGCCAGCCGTAGTCGCCTTGATCGGTGAGGGTATAGACAGTCTCGGGAGGAGTATTCTCTCCCATGAGATCGCGTCCGTTATTGGTGACCCAGATCTGTTTATTCCAGGGGTTGATCTGCATCCCTACTGCATTGCGTAGCCCTTTCGCGTACAGCCTCCCATGTGAGCCATCCAGATTATAGACCCAGACGGCAGCGCGGTAAGGGTTTGACTCCTGGCAAACGTTACAGTCGGACCCGATAGAGACGTAGATGTGATTATCTGGCCCAATGAGGACGGTGCGCGTAGCATGTTGGCCACCGTCAGGCAAGTCGGTAATAATACGTTCGATCGGCCCTGCCTGGAGATCATTGCCAAGTTGCACACGCGCGATACT
>VBHS01000043.1 GCA_005881295.1 Chloroflexota bacterium | reverse complement strand
CGACAATGAGCATAGAGCCAAGGACCGTCAGCACGATGAGGAAGCGCCTCACCCAGACCGACGTGGAGGATGCTCCGCCGAGCGCTGTGTTCAGCCGTTCAGGCAATGAAGACATGATAGCACCTCTCTTTTCGTCTAGAAGACCAATCGACACTTCCCCGTTGAGAGCGCCTCCATCCTCAGTGGACGTTGGCGAGGTTGATCAACCACTGTGCTTTCCATGTTGCTCCCCCTTCAGACTCCAAGCTAAGTGAAGGGATAATCGACATCGTTGAGGAAGCGAGCGGGAAGGACAGTACAATACGCCTTCCTAAATAGAGTCTATCGGTTTCGCAACGAAAACACATCCTCAGAACGCGCTATTTTTGTGCGCTCCAACACAGCGAGCACCCGGTCCAGGTTGCATAGTGCAAATGCACTAGTGAGCCTCCGCTCACTAGTGCATTTGCACTATGCAACCTGGACCAATTCAGGTTCCTGCACATACTGTAACGGCTCAAAATAGCTTGTTCAAAGGGTGTATTTTCGTCTCCCCAACACTATACTCAATACTGTGGCTTTGTTTTTGTCCGGCACAGCAGCAGAAGTAAAAAACAGAGACCAGTCAGAAATGCTAGAAAGGGACTCTAGTATGCCTCGTTATAGCGAGGAACAGCGGGACAGGCTGATGGCACTGCCAAGCGCTATGCTGATGGTCACCCTGGTGATGGGAGTCGCTGACCCGGTGGCAACACTACGTGATGTCATTGATGAGATGCGCTATTTCCGAGAGATGAGAGAGGCGTATCCAGACAATGACTTGATCCAGGGCATGTTGCAGGATGCTGAAACGAGCAGGCACAAATGGAGTACCTGAAGACGTTGAAACAGCAATTCAGCCTGTTGCCACCCAAGCTGGTGAATGGCGCAGCTTCCTCTAACACAGGCTTGTGATCTCCTGCATGATTTGTTCTTGAGAGCACCCCTGCCCTAAGGGAGGGATAGAGAGGAGGAGGACGGATGACGATACGTATCCTGATCGTGGATGACCACAGCGTGGTACGAGAGGGTCTGCGCATGTTTCTCGGGCGAGACCCTGAGTTGAAGATCGTGGACGAGGCGGCAAATGGAGCAGAGGCCATTGAGAAGGCACACTACTGGCGACCGGACGTGGTGCTGATGGACCTGCTCATCCCGGTAATCGATGGGATCACAGCAACCGCGATTATTCGTCGTGAATTGCCGCAGACTGAGGTGATTTCGTTTACAAGCGTGCTGGATAGCACATCGGTGTCAAGAGTCATGCGCGCGGGAGCGATCGGCTACTTGCTCAAAGATGCTCAGGCGAGTGAACTGCGAAACGTGATCAAGTCGGCAGCTACAGGGCAGATGCAACGCTCGATGCAGGTGTCGAGCTATCTCCTGTACGAGGTACGGGATCAGAAGCGACCGGGAGCATTGACGGAGCGGGAAACGGAGATATTGCGGCATGTCTCCCTGGGGAAATCAAATAAAGAGATTGCGTATGTCTTGCGCATAGCTGAGGACACGGTGAAAACGCACGTGCGTCACATCCTGGCCAAGCTGGACGTACAGAATCGGACCCAGGCCGTACTTATCGCGGTACGCAGGGGATTGATTGCCTCTGACGCGAATGCGGTGTGAAGCGACGAGGACTCTATTGGAGTTCTGGCCTTTCTCTCATCTCCCAAAAGGTGGGAGAGAAGCGGTTTGCCTTGCGAAGGTAGGTCTGCTCATCTGCCTCAATCATCAGCTTGTGCATGACCAGGAGGTCGGCCTCCGGGACACGCTCAAGCGGTTGCAGGCAGAGCCACATCGTTAATCTCCCCTTTTCTCTCACCTGCACGCGCCCAGGACCCTTTGGCACACGATAGATGCGTTCTGGATCGCTGGGGCTGGCAATATCGATGTGGCCCCGCTGCATCAGGTGGCCGTATTGGTCCGGGGTCAGCACGGCCCTGAGCAGCTCGCCCGCCCGGCGCTTCGCTACTGGCCGACCGTACGAGCTGTGAGTAATGAGCTCCCCAAGCGCCAGGATCAGAACGACCGATGCCACAGCGCACAAAACCGCTCCCACCGCTACCATGTTCACCCCCCAACCACTCGTGGGACCATGACAATCTGCTCGGCCTGGGGGTCAAACTGCTCCACGCGCTCGATCGGTTTGCCTGGCTCAACCCGAAAAGCTGTCGCGCCCCCGGCTCGCTCTCTGGCAAAGATCCGCTCGGCTTCTTGAACCGCTGCCTTCGCTTCAGCATCACCCGCCAGGGCATCCTCTGCATTCCAGAGCAGGCGGTCATCCCCGCGTTTTGATATGATGCGTAACATTCCCATTGCTGTTCCTCCTTCATCTGTCTTGTACGAACGAAAAACTCCCTCGCCGTTCCCAGTATACGGGCCAGGGGATCAGTATACATCCTCAGAACACACTATTTTTGTGCGCTGCGTGGGGGGCGAAGAACACGAGGTACCGGGTCCTATGGTGTTTTTACACTGTTCGTGGAGGCACTTCCTGTTTTTCTCGTGGAATCACCCTCACTTCTCTGCTGGAGGAGATTGGCGACCACAGCCGTCCAGCCGGTCTGGTGGCTGGCACCCACTCCCGCCCCATTATCCCCGTGAAAGTACTCGTGGAACGGGACGTAATCGCGCCAGTCTTCGTCGTTCTGAAAGGTCATGTTCCCACCAAACACCGGCCGTCGACCCTGCTCATCGCGCAAAAAGATGCTTGTGAGGCGGTGCGAGAGTTCATCTGCCACCTGCCCGAGCGTCATGTGCGTGCCCGAGCCGGTAGGGTATTCCACCAACACATCGTCCCCGTAGAAACGATGGTATTTCTGCAGCGCTTCGACCAGCAGGAAATTCAGGGGGAACCAGATCGGCCCGCGCCAGTTGGAGTTGCCGCCGAAAGCGCCGGTGGTGGATTCGGCTGGTTCGTAATTGATCGTGTAGGTCCCATATCTCGCCGTTTTCAGCTCATAGGGATGGGCGGCGTGATACTTGCTGATCGCGCGGAGCCCATAGTCGCTGAGGAATTCCTGCGAGTCAAGCATGTATTTGAGGAGGCTGCGTAGATCATCCCCGCGCACCATGGCCAGCATCATGACATCTTTATACTCGCCTTTTCGGCGCGTATCCTGCCAGCGCGTAATCAGGCGGGAGACATAGGGACGGTTCTCCATAAACCAGCGCATGCGTACTTCAAGAAAGGCTTCTGCCTGCTCGGCTGGAAACGTCTCCATGGCCAGCAGGGGCAGGAGCCCGACCAGCGAGCGCACCTTCAGCGACATTTGCCGTCCATCGGGCATACTCAGCTTATCGTAGAAAAAGCCGTCCTCCTCATTCCAGAGTCCCAGGCCGGTCTGACCTCCGCCGTAGATGGCGTCGGCGATGTACATGTAGTGATCGAATAACTTGCTCGCCGTATCTTCGTACACCGGGTCGGTGCGCGCCAGTTCCAGGGCGATGGCCAGCATGATCGCGGCAAACATGCCCATCCAGGCCGTGCCGTCGGACTGCTCGAGCACCGCGCCATCCGGCAGCGTCATGTTGCGGTCGAAGACGCCGATGTTGTCCAGCCCCAGGAAGCCGCCCTCAAAGATGTTATTCTCCTCCGCGTCTTTGCGGTTGACCCACCAGGTGAAGTTGAGCATCAGCTTCTGGAAGATACGCTCCAGGAAGACGGTATCGCCTTTCCCCGTGCGCTCCTTCTCTTGCATGTAGATGCGCCAGGCCACCCAGGCGTGCACAGGAGGGTTGACGTCGCCGAAGGCCCATTCGTAGGCGGGCAACTGGCCATTGGGATGCATGTAGCGCTCATGGAGCATCAACAGCAGCTGGTTCTTGGCAAAGTCACTGTCGATCAGCGCCATCGCAATGCAATGAAAGGCCAGGTCCCACGCGGCGTACCAGGGGTACTCCCAGGTATCGGGCATGAGGATGATATCATTGTTGCTCAAATGCCGCCATCCCTTATTGCGGCTGCGCTGGGGCGGCGGCGTTGGCCCGGCAGGATCACCCCGCAGCCATGTATCTACATCATAGTTGTAGAACTGCTTGCTCCAGAGCAACCCGGCCAGCGCCTGTCGCTGTACCGCGCGCTCATCCTCTGTTTTGGCTGTGCTCACCGCAGTATAAAAATCGTTGGCTTCTCCAATGCGCGTGGCGAATACCTCCGCGGCACCGGCAAAGGGGTCGCTCTGCCGGCTGGGCGATAAGCGTAACAGGATCGTCTGGGTTGCTCCGGGCTCGACGATGAGGCTATAATGGGCCGCGGCTTTCGTGCCGGTGCCCTGCGGGTTGACTTTGTCCCTGGCACCATCGACGATCGTCTCATGAATACCATCTTTGACGAACGGCGTCCGGTTCTCAGTGCTCCACAGCCGCTGGGCGTTGGATTCATTCTCGGTAAAGAGCAGCTCGGGCGTCCCCTCGCAGGCCAGCCAGGAGTCGCCCAGCTCATGATGCTGCACATGCACAAGACGGACGTTTGCCTCGCCCGTTGGCTCGACGGCGCTCAACACCGGTCGGCGGGAGTCTGTGCCCCAGGCCCAGGTGTTGCGGAACCAGAGCGTGGGAAGCAGGTGCAGCGTTGCCGCCTCTGGTCCACGATTGGTGGCGCTCACCCGCACCAGGATGTCAAGTGGATTCACTTTGGCGTATTCCATCGTGACATCGAAGGAGCGGTTTTCCGCAAAGATGCCCGTGTCCATCAGTTCGTACTCGAGTTCATAGCGACCACGATGGCGATTGGTGGCGACAAGATCCGTATAAGGGAAGGCGCTTTGGGGATACTTGTACAACGCTTTCATGTACGAATGCGTCGGGGTGTTGTCGAGAAAGTAGTAATATTCCTTCACATCTTCGCCGTGGTTCCCCTCTGAATTCGTCAGGCCGAAGAGCCGCTCCTTCAAAATGCTGTCAGCCCCGTTCCACAGGGCCAGGGCGAAACAGAGCTGCTGCTGGTCGTCGCTGATGCCCATCAACCCATCTTCTCCCCAGCGATAGGTGTGCGAGCGGGCCTGGTCATGTGTCAAGAAATCCCAGGCCTCACCATTGGGGGAATAATCCTCGCGGACGGTTCCCCATTGACGTTCGCTGAGATAGGGTCCCCAGCGGTACCAGGGTTGCTTATCCTCACGCACTTCTTGAAGCCGATGACGTTCTGCTTCTGTCATGATGTTCACTCCTCGCTTGCTGCTTGCCAATCCAATGTACAGGATAGGGTCTCACCGAGTTTAAATACAAAGACACTCAGAAAGATGAGATGCTTGCTCATATCGAAATGTAGAAAACGGTCACAGCGTCTAGAGTACTATGGCGCGTTCGAGATTCCATCCCCAGAACGCGCTGTTTTTTGCTTCACGCAGTTAAAGTTCACTAGTGCGAATACACTAGACGATCCATCCCTTCATGATGCTTTCGATTACTGCATCGTGCAAAAAACAGTATATTTTGAGGATGCGTAATCATGCCCAAACCAACCCGCATTGCGGCCCTTGCGACATTGGACGCAGCTCCAGCCTCGTGGCTGATGAACCTCGGGGTCAGTGGTGAGATCGGCATTTCGCCAGAGCGCATCGTCGGCACCCTCATTGCGATCGCGCCGGTAATCGGGACGGCTCGTATCGTCTCAGCGGCCGGGAGTATTGTTAGGGCCCTTGGACTCCTGGAGGATAGCCAGAAGGGAACTGGCGCTTGAACATGAGCAAGTAAGGCTCTTCAAGTACGACGTCCTGGTCTGAGGAGGCTCCCCGGCGATAAGACTGCTACGACCATTTCAGTCGAATCCACGCTCTTTTTCACAGGGAAAAGAGCGTGGTTGGGCCTGTTGATCGTTTTTGAAGGCAAAAATGGGAGCAGATACCCATCTGATGGTATTGTACCCAATACGCCGTTGGGAACTCAGGGGTTGCCACTATTGAATGGTCAACACTCATAGCTATGGCGGCGTATGCTTTGCTCTTCTATCTCGTGAGGTTGCTCCTGCATCTAACGATTTCCAGACCAGAGGAACCTGTTGAATAGCATTGAAGACACCTGCCTCTTCTTTTCTACCGGATGCGTTCATGAGGCAACTTGAGTGGGGGATGCATCAGAATGGAAGCTACTTGCTGAATAAAGCAATATCTAAAATCCATAGAGTGCCTGCATCAAAACAGGCGCTGGAGAGGGAAACGAGTGCTGGCTACGTGGCCCAAACGGACGCTGCCCCCGCAAAGGGGGCATCCCCTTTGAATGGGCAACAGATTGGCCATTATACGCTGATCCGCCAGCTCGGACAAGGGGGTTACGCCAGCGTTTTTCTGGGCGAGCATCATTACCTCAACACCTATGTGGCACTCAAACTCTTGAATCTCTATCTTGCAAGCGAAGAGGACACAAAGCACTTCCAGCTGGAGGCGCGCATCCTCGCTCACCTGCGACACAGGAACATCGTGCGCTTGCTCGATTTTGGCGTGGAGCGCGGCACGCCGTTCCTGGTGATGGAATATGCCTCCAAGGGGAACCTCCAGCAGTTTCTCCCACACGAGGGGGCATTGCCAGTGGGTATCATTTTGCCCTTTGTCACGCAGATGGCGAGCGCGCTGCAATATGTTCACAATCACGGCCTGATCCACTGCGATGTCAAACCCGAAAATATGCTGCTTGGGCCGCTGAACGAGCTCTGGCTCAGCGATTTTGGCATTGCAATCACGACCACTGCAGTGAGCAACAAGGAATTCAACACGCACGAGTTGAAAGGTTCGGTCAATTATATGGCACCCGAGCACATCAACGGTAACCCTATGCCAGCGAGCGACCAGTATGCGCTGGCAGCGATGGTCTACCAGTGGCTCTGCGGTCGATTCCTTTTCCAGGGAACCGACATGCAGGTCTGTCTGCAGCACCTGTCGACGCCTCCGATTCCCCTGCGCGATCATGTCCCCTCAACCCCACGCGCTGTTGAGCACGTGGTGCTGAAAGCGCTAGTAACCCATATCAGCGCTTTGCGCATGTACAGGAGTTTGCCTCTGCCTTGAAGCAGGCGAACCGTCACCGGTGACAGAAGCTGCCGCCAAAGTTATGTCTTTCCCGAAAGATAAGGAAACAGAGGAGGTTTTGCATGATCACAGATTGGGCCACCATCACGACCATCATCCCCTTCGTACTGCTGTTCATCGTGCCTGCAAACCGCAAGCCCTCTTCGGCTACCGCATGGCTGTTGCTCGCCTTCCTGCTGCCTTATCTCGGGGTGCTTCTCTTCCTCCTCCCTGGCAGCCCCAAGCTGTCCAGGCGTCGGCGTACTGGGCAGCGTACGATGGACGATCTCATAAGCCGTGCCTTGGTCGAGGCCAGGAAGCGGCCAGAGCAGGCCTCTTTGTTCGATCCACCGATCGCGCCACGCTACGAGCCGTTCGTCAAACTCAATACCAACCTGGGCGACCTGCCCGCCTTAGGTGGGAATGCCGTCGAACTCCTCCAGCTCAATCTGGAGGTCACGTTGATGTGTTACGACCCGCAAGTGGTTGTGAGCATCCACCAGATCGAGGCAGACTACCTGTGCAAGTCCAAGCCGGTGAACCTTGACCAATGGGAAACGCGCCCGGTCGGCGAGAAATTTTTTGAGAATATCTCTCGTCTGACCGCTGCGCTGCAGTAATAGCTCATTGCGGAAGGAGAATACAGGTGAGTATCAACAAAGCAAAAGCGGCGAATGGGACTCCCGATCAGCAGCGGGAGCTGTTAGTCGCCTCACAGCGCAAAGCGCAGCAGGCTTGGCAGCGGCTGTGGATGCGCATCCAGAGCATCACGCCCAGCGGCCTGCTGCGCTTCTTGCTGATGGTCATCGCGCTGGCTGGCCTCATCTGGCTGATTGCGAGCACCTTCCAATCGCTGGCCGCCTTTGTCATCGGCATTATGCTCGCCTATATCACGCTGCCGGTGGTCAACTGGCTGAATCGCTTCTTGCCGCGCGGGCTGGCTGTCCTGCTGGTCATCCTCGGCGAGATCGCCCTCGTCGCGCTCTTTTTCGCCTTACTGATTCCTGCTGTCATCCAGCAGCTCCTGCGTTTCCTGCAAACCTTGCCCACCACTGATCAGTTACGGGCGTCCTTCACCCAGCTCGCCCAGCAGACTCAAAGCTGGCCCCAGCCTGTACGCGTGTTCCTGCGCGGGTGGCTGCAGCAGAGCACGGTCAACCTGCAGCACAACTTCACGCAATACATCCTGGGCCTGGTGAGCCTGGGGGCCAGGAGCATCCTCGGCCTGCTGAGTGCGTTCAGTTTCGTGCTGAGCCTGCTGGTCATCCCCACCTGGATGTTCGCCCTGCTCAACGACCAACGCAAGGGCGTGCGGGCTGTGGATCGCCTCCTGCCGGACTGGCTGCGACCCGATTTCTGGGCGGTGGCGCGCATCCTGGACCGCACCTTCCGGGTGTACTTCCGTGAACTGGTCGTCATGGCCATTGCAGTTGGCCTTCTCACCTACCTCGGGCTGCTCCTTCTCGCGCGACTGGGCGTGCAGGGCATCCCCTTCCCGATCCTGCTGGCCGTGCTGGCAGGCTTCACCGACTTCATCCCGTCGATTGGCACGCTGCTGGGCACCATTGTGGCGGTGCTCTTTGGCCTAACCTCCTCCTGGCAGACGGCGCTGGCGATCCTGCTGCTCTACGTGGCGATTCATTTCCTGCGCAACTGGCTGCTCTCGCCGATGTTGACAGGCGGGAGCGTGAAGATCCACCCGGTGATCCTGCTGGTCATCCTGGTCATCGCCAGCCAGTTCGGGTTGATCTGGTTGTTCTTGGGAGCGCCCCTGGCGCAGATCGTGTTTGACCTGTACCGCTACGTCTACGGCAGGTTGAGTGATCCGCCGCGACCGGCTGGCATCTTGCCAGGCGAGTCAGTCCCAACGACGCGCGAGCCCAGAGGTACGAACAGGCGAACGATGGTGCCGTTCTCGGAACGCACGACCTTCCAGGGCAACACGCCACTCCCACCAGAAGAGGTAAGCTGAACGAAATGGTATTGACAGACACACAGTTCCTGTATGCCCGCCCTGCAGAAGAAGCCAGCTGAGGAATGAAGAGAAGAAAGGCAAGGTACACATATGAAACGCTCAAGCAAACACAAGGATTGGTCCACAGAGTATAGGCGCAGCGTTTCCCGCACAGCGTTCGCCGGGCATCCAGCACTTTGGATGACAAAATGGATCCTCGGCGGAATCGTCCTGGTGCTCTACATGGCCATTCGTCTCGCGGTCGATATTGTGTATTATTATGTTTTCCGCCCATGGCGAGAGAGCTAACCACGTGAAGAGATCCCGTCTTCGCCCTTGCGCACTGGAGGAGGATGGCTTGCAGCACTGGCTGCGCTCCACGACACACATACCTATCATATGTGTTGAGTGATTATGCGCGAAGAATAAAGGAGGCATTTCCCTATGGCTGTCGACCAATCGAGTGGTGCAATGACACCTGATTATACACAACTGACCTCGGTACGCGTCCCGCTGGATCAGGCTGCGGATGCCCTGGTCAGCCCAGACGCCAGCGGCCGCACGCCGATTGTCGTGCTGACCAGGCGGCAGAACCGCATTAGCAATGTTTCCCTGCTGATTGCCGTGCTCATCCTGGCAGGCGGTATCCTCTGGAGCGTCCTGGCAGGCAATTTTCTGCTGATCAGTGCGGCCATCCCGCTCAGCCTGGTCTTCTTTGTGCTGGCCATTTTCCGCAGTTTCCTGGTGCGCATCCCGGAAGGGGCATACGGGCTGCTACAACAACGCGGGAAGTACCTGCGCACGATTGAGAGCGGGACGCAGATACTCCCCCCGTGGATCGTCGTCTCCCACCTCGTGACGCGGCGCATCATTCCCTTCGACGTACCGGTGCAGGAAGCTCCGACCCAGAATAACGTGCGATCGACTGTCCAGGCGTTGGTCACCTTCACGATCAGCGATGCCTACCGATTCGTCTACAGCATCTCCGCGAGTGACTTCGACCAGGTATTTCAAGCGGCCTGCCAGAACACCTTGCGAGCGATGGTGCGCCAGATCAGTTCCGATGAGGTCAACAACTTGACGCGGCGAGATACCAGTGAGTTGCGCGATGCATTGAGCAACGCCAGCGAGCCATACGGCGTAAAGATGGTGAAAGTGAACATCATCTACGCGCACCCTCCGGTGGACTTTGTGCGCTCGCAGGAGGCTCGACAGTTAGCTATGCTGCAGCAGGCAGAGCAGGCAGAGCAACAGGCGCTGCTCCAGCGGAAGCAGACCGATGGGGAGACGCTGGCGCGGCAAGCCGTGATCGCACGGGTGGGACGTGAGCGTGATGAGCTGCAAGTACAGGTTCAGAAGGCCGAGATCCGCAGGCGCGTGGTCGAGCTGGAGGCAGAAGCGGAGGAACTGCGCCTCTCTAAACTGCAAGAGCGATTGAACTCGTACCCGCGAGCAGCCGAGTGGGAATGGGCAGGGGAACAACTGGAGGTCGCGCGTGGGCTGGCCAGCAATACGCACGCTGTTGTGCAGATGGGCGGTGGTTCCACCGACCTCGCGCAAGCGTTCTCGCTGCGCGATAGCTGGCAAGATCAGAGCGTTCAGGCCAATACTGACCCGACGGCTCCCACGCGGAAAACATCATCGAAGAGCCAGCAGGTACATGAGA
>VBHS01000042.1 GCA_005881295.1 Chloroflexota bacterium | reverse complement strand
TGGCAGGGGCTTATGGGCTAGAGCAAAACTTGTCACGCGAGGGGAGTGGGTATGAATGACGGCTTGTGCGTCATTGCGCGCGCGGTAGACACACGCGTGCATACCAACAATTTCGCGCGTGATCGGGTCCATTGTCCCTTCCACCACCTCACCATCATAAGTGACGACCACCAGTTGCTCTGGCTTCAGGTGAGTGATTTGACCTGTTGAAGTCAACAGCATGCGATCAGCTTCAGGCAGTCTCACACTCATGTTGCCATGTCCGCTGTGTGACATGACGCCTGCCTGATAGAGGAGGTGTGCAGCCTGTACAAGCTGTTCTCTCAACTTACCGTAGCTCAAATTCGACATCGTTTCCTCGCAATTCCAAAAAGTGGTTATGCTTTGAGCAGCCTCCTGAATTGGAAGGCTCGTACGATTAATACGACGCCATAAATGAGAGAAAAAATGCCGATTAGCCAGACAAACGCCAGCAGGCTGGCCCCTGGGATGAAGAACAGGACGACGCCCAGGAGAATGGAGATGACCCCACCTGCTATAAGGGCCCACTCAATACCAACGCCAGGGGGCACAACGAAAGCAGCGATCACCTCGAAAATGCCTGTTACGATTGCCCAGGCGGCAATGAGGAAGAGCAATACAAGCGCGGTCTCGCCGGGCCAGAAGAAAACCAGGAGTCCCAGTATGATGCCAGCAATGCCACCAATCAGGACCACCCACCAGCGTGAGTAGACGTTCCGTTCCTGGAAAGCAACAACCACCGCCGTGATGCCATCGAGCAGGACATACGCGCCGAACAGGTAAATCAGAAAAAAGAGAGTTGGGCCGGGCCATATAATGGCCACGATGCCAAAGAGCACCGCAAAGATTCCTCGCAGCAACACCAGCCACCAGTAGTTGCGAGGGATCTCGCGAGTAGTAACTACGCTCATTCTGCATCTCCTTCTTGGTAAAGTCCAGACAATACAATATTCATTCTACACTACTGTGCCTACAATAGAAGTATAAGGTGTAATTCCGCAGTACACATCCCACTTTAGGGTGATATTCACAAGTATACAACACATTTGGTGTTGAAAGGCCGTTCGTGGCGACTCCACAAACGGCCTTTCAACACCAAATACTGTTTATATTTATCCACGCAGTCGAGCATAGGCCAGGCGCAGGCCCTCCAGGGGCAAAAATGGATTGACATGCTGGATTTCAGGGATGATCGGAGCCATCAACTCACCCAGGCCGCCATGAGCAATTATCTTTACCTCGCTCTCATCGGTCACACCCGGAATCTCCTTGCGCAAGCGGCTAATCAAGCCTTGCACTAACCCGACATGCCCAAAGATGATCCCCGACTGCATGTTCTCTATGGTATTTTTTCCCAGCGCCGCGCGCGGAGGCGTCAAATCCACGCGGAAGAGGCGGGAGGCGGCGCTGCTCAAAGCCTCGGCAGAAATGACCAGCCCGGGGGCGATAGCTCCACCCAGGAAATCTCCTTCAGCCGAAATAACATCAAAGGTGGTAGCAGTGCTAAAGGCAATAATGATCGCCGGCCCACCATAGAGATGATGAGCGGCCAACGAGATGACAATGCGGTCTGATCCAAGTTCCCACGGATTATCGATAAGGTACTTTATCCCCAGATCCATTGTATGATCGACCGTGATGGCCTCTTTGCCAAAATAGCGCTGAGCCAACTCCTGGAAGACCGGGGTGAGCGGTGGAACAACGCTCGACACAATAATATCATCGATATCGGTTAGCTGATGGCCTGCATGATGTGCCAGGTCGTTCAGCACCATGGCGTACTCGTCGGTCGTACGCTGGCGCACTGTCGAGACTACCCAGTGACGCTGCATGGTTGTGCTGTTATACAGGCCAAACTTAATATTCGTATTGCTGATATCGATGGCAAGTAACATAGAAAACCCCTTATACTACGCGATGCTCTGCGCACTGGCAGCATACTGTTTGAGAAGAGCAGCGATCATGAAAGGATCTCCATGCGATTTATCATCGACGACAATCACCTCATGCTCGCTACGGCTATCTACAAAGGCCAGCGAGGTGGGCGTGCGCATACGTTTCATTCGCCAGCCCATTCCAGATGAGGTAAAGGCTCGCCCACCGAAGAGGCTTAACACATTCTTGCCTGTAAAAGACGCCTCGTATCCGCGATCAGGGCCCACAGGCTACCCAGGCCAACGAAAAGCAAAAAACCCAGGAACAATGTGGTAATGAGAGCAGGTATGATACCATACTGGTAGTTGTGGGGAATAACGCTATACGCCATGATGCCAAAAAGTCCAAGACCCAGCACGACGCCGGTAAACCAGCCTAATACTCCTACAAGAACACTGTTTCGTGAGAGCGGCAACACAACCCAGCCAGGAGGTCTTTCACCCTCTGTTCTGGCCCTGGTGATTATTTCGGATGACTCCATTAGAAAAAACTCCTCATGAATCGGGCACCAAAGTAATATAGTCCCATCTACTATATTATATCAAAGTTACTACGTCCCTGGCGAAGAAAGGCTCTCATGGGGCTAACCTACAAGATACCGTTGTGGTACAATACAACATCGATGAACATTTGAAGGCAGGCACATCTTTGTGGGGATCGATATGGACGATCAGATACGACAGGCGGCTGTGGCGGCGGCTCGTCACCTACTTCTACTGTATAAAGCGGAACATCCAGCATGGACAGATACCAGAACACCGGTAGATGCCCTCGTATCCTGGGCCGGACTCCAGGTAGAAACATTTCACGTAAAAGATTATCCAGAAGGCACGTATGGCTTCCTTGAGCCAGATGAAGACCTGATCTGGCTCTGCCGGACGTTGCCTGAATCGCTGCGCCGCTTTACGCTGGCCCACGAGCTCGGCCACGCCGTGCTGCACAGAGACAACGCGCATAGAAGCCAGTTGTTGCAAGAAAGCGGGCAAGCGGCAAGTCTTCCCCCGGCATCGCAATTTCTACCGGAACTGTCGCGTGAAGACCCATGCCAGCAGCCGGATGTGCAAGAGGAAGTGGTAGGGCAGAACGAGCAGGAACTGTTACAGGAGGTGCTGGGTATCGGCCAGTCCTATAATCCTCGCAGCGAACGTGAACTGGCGGCCAATATCTTCGCTGCTGAACTGCTCATGCCCATTGAGCAGGTAAGAGCCCTCTATTTGCACGAACACATCCCGACAACCGGGCTCGCCAAACTTTTTGACGTATCCAATGCCGCCATGCTCAACCGGCTAGTAAGCCTGGCAACGGAACCCCTTGTCCCATCCCATCCCGGCCCCCAGGGGCTGCCCTCGAACGGCACAAAAACCATTGCGAAAAAGCAATATGATGAGTTTCAAAAAGCGGCCATTGAGGCTCCCACTCCCGCGTTGATCGTGGCAGGGCCGGGCAGTGGCAAAACCAGCACGCTGATCGGTCGCACGGAATATTTGATCAATACGCTCGCCGTGCAGCCAGAGCATATCTTAGCTTTGACCTTCTCACGGAAAGCGGCACAGGAGATGCAGGAGCGCCTGGGGCAGGTACTGCAAAGGGATGACCCACGCAACGACAAAGGTTTCAACGGGGGAGCCTTACAGCATACACCTACAGTCAGTACTTTTCATGCCTTCTGCGCTGAAATGCTGCGCACCTACGGTCAACTTGTGGGGCTGCGACCAGACTTTACCGTTATCGACGAAACTGAAGGCTATTTCCTGCTGCGCCAGCTGGCGGGAGAAATGCCGCTCTACCACTATCGCAACTTGAAGTCTCCAGCATATTATTTTCCGGATATCTTGAAAGCCATCTCGCGCGCCAAAGACGAGCTGGTATCGCCCGAACAGTATCGACTGCTGGCACTACGTATGCTTGAGAGCGCAGCCGACGAAGAGGCACAGTTGAGCGCGCACAAAGCCCTCGAGGTAGCCTCCATTTACGCGCTCTACCAGGAAGGTCTACGTGAACGGGGAGATACCGACTTTGGCGGCCTTATCATGCTGACGGTCCAGTTACTACAAGAGGTCGAGGAGGTACTCTACGAACAGCAGCAGCGCTTTCACCATATCCTTGTCGACGAGTTTCAAGATATCAACAGGGCCAGCGGTGTACTCCTGCGTTTGCTGGCAGGTGAAGAGCGCAACGTATGGGTAGTCGGCGATGCAAACCAGGCCATTTATGGGTTTCGCGGCGCTTCACCGGCCAATATCGCCAACTTCCAGCAGGACTACCCCGGCGCGGTAGTGCTGCCTCTGAGCCACAACTACCGCTCTCGCCCCGATATCGTGGACCTGGCCGAGTCATTTCGCTGGCGGCAGTTGGAACTGGACATGGATTCGAACTCCAAAAACGCAGTTTCCACCGGGGAAGATGCTTCGTCCGGCGCCCCCAGGAATGTACAGGCCACACGCATGACCCATGCTGAAACGTACGTCACCCTGGCAAGTGCAGAAGATGTCGCCAATGAACTGGCAGGGCTCATCATGGATATCCGCTACAAGCACGCGCAGGGCTATGCCTATAAAGACATGGCGATACTCTGCCGCACGCGGGCGTGGGTGGGTAAAGTTACTCGCGCCCTGGCGCTGGCAGACCTGCCCGTGGTTGAGAAGAGGGGCGTCCTGACCCAGCAGCACATCAAAGATCTGCTCTCCATCGTGTTACTCCTGGCCGATGCAAGCGGTATGGGCATCCTGCGCGCAGCGCGACAGCCAGAATATCTCCTCTCGCAGAGCGACATTGAAACCCTCCTGCTGGCAGCGCGCGGGCAGACCCGTCCGCTGAGTTGGATGATATTCAATGACGAGGCGCCGCTCAGGATGAGTGTCGAGGGCCGTCACTCGCTGTCACGCCTGTCGAGTATGTTACAATCACTCTCTCAGTTCGCCCCTAATGCCTGGTCACTGTTGGCGCAATACCTCTTCATGGAAACTTCGACCGTGCGCGACCTGCTCATAAAGGCTGAAAGCAAGCTTGAGAATGCAGGTGCAGGCGTGCACGAGAACCTGCAAGCATCTCCCCTGCTGGCCGACTACCTGGCTTTTTTACAGCTTGCCCGGCGCTATGACCAGCAGCAAGAGATGCTGCGCAGGCGACTGGAACAGGCGGCGGAGGAACGTGGTGAACAGGTTGCACCTCCTCCAAAAATTCAGGAACAGCTTAAAGGTTTTCTCGATTATTTGAACGTCCTGACACGTTTAGGTCAGGATGGTGGTGATAACAGGCGGCAAGGAACTGAAGAAAATAGCGAGGAGGAGCCGGATATTATCCGCGTCATGACCGTCCACGCCAGCAAGGGACTGGAATTTCCCGTTGTCTACCTGCCCGGTCTGATCCAGCGCAATTTTCCCTTGCAGGCGCATGCCAATCCCGCGCCCACCAGAACGTATTACGCAGCTGCAATGGCAGGGCATGATAGAAGAAACATCCGACTTAGATGAGCAGGACGACGATCGCCCTATCTCCTTGCCCTCCACCCAGCCCAGCAAAGACTTTCTTGACACGGTAAAACCCTCTACTTTGAAGATTTCAGCGATTGAAGGCTATCAACGCTGCCCGCGCCAGTATTTATACGGCACTATTTATGGATTTCGCAGTGAAGAAGATGCCTACCAGCTTTTCTGGCAAGCGATACACAATACGCTCGAAACCCTGCAAAAGCGCCTTGCCGGGTCAGACGGACAGGAAGCGAACAGCCCGACCGTGGAGGATGCGCAGAACATCTATAGCCAGCACTGGCAAGAGTTGGGAGGGCCATCGTTGCCCTTTGCCGCCGTCTATGAGCGACATGGACACGAGGTCGCTATGTTGATTCATAGTAAACTGCTTGAAAGCCGCGATACCAACTGGAAACTGCGCCACGATGTAACGGTGGAGGCTGCCGGCAAGACGATACACCTGACCGTTGACCGCGTAGAAGCCGCCATAGCGGGCAAACCAGGGGGTACGCCCGCGCGCTTTGTTCGCGCGCGTTTCGCGAAACGCAAGGAGAAGCCGGCAATTGGAACGCGTGAGTTGCTCTATGCCCAGGCCTACCGCCAGCTCCACACGGGCCAGAACCTCGAGCTACACTTCCATAATTTGAGCACAGGCGAGATCTTCCCCATTACATTGACGGCCAAAAAAGAGCAGAGCCTCTATGATGACCTGGAGCAGAGCATTCAGGGCCTTGAGCGCAACGAGTTTCCCGCTAAACCTGATAGCTTCCTCTGCCCCACCTGCCCCTTCTTTTTCATCTGCCCGGCATAAAAAAATCAAACAGCATCAGGGGAAGAACCATACACCCCACGGTACTCCGGAGGCAACATCTCCGCAATCTTGCGCATCACCTTATCAGTCGCCTCATCAATATCCTCGCGCGTAATCTTCTTACCCTTTGGCGTCAGCACCATCGGTTCACCAAACGAGATAGTCACCGGGGCGCCAAACTTCTTCAGCATGTTTTCGCTGCCCCAGATCGCCACGGGGACGACAGGCACACCGGTGCGCAGGGCGATCATGCCCATGCCGGAATGAGCTCTGGCCATAGTACGCGTGCGGCTCCGTGTCCCCTCCGGGAAAATGACCAGGATATTGCCCTTCTTCATGGTTTGACGCAATAATAAATGCGCCCTTTTTTGGTACATTGTAAAGGCCGCGCAAACGGATACGCGCCACGATATGATAGACAAAAATCACAAACAAGCGTATGGCGTGGTACAGTATTGGCGGTGTATTGTAGGGTTCGTATAAATTCTTCTGCAGCTTGGACCTGGGCGGCTTCACCGGCTTTACTGGCTTCACTGGTTTTACCGGCTGCACCTCTACGTCTGTACCCGCTGCCTCTGTTGTTCCTGTACTCAGACTATCTTGCTCCTGTTTCATGTCCTACTCTCCAGATAACGATGGATAACCTCCAGTACTTGTGAAATGCTGAGATGATCTGTGTTAATGACGACAGCATCTCCCGCCTGCTGCAAGTTGTTGCGATCAATATAATCTCGTCGCCGTATATCCTCCAACACCGTCTCCATTGATGGTAGGGCAGGATTACGCGGGCCAAAACGTTCCACCAGCTCGGCGGAACGGCGGCGTGCTCGCTCTTCAAGGCCGGCTGTGAGAAATATCTTCAACTCGGCGTCGGGCAAAACAACCGAGCCGATATCACGTCCGACCATCACCACGCCATCGCGTTGTGCTATCGCCCGTTGTTGCCCTATGATAATAGCGCGAACGCCCTTGTGCGAAGAGGCTACCGAGACGGCATTGGTCACGGCGGCGTTGCGAATATCCCAGGTGACATCCTGTCCATTTACTGTGACAGTGTACTGGCGTCCATCATCGATGTTGGGGCGGCTGATGGCGATCTCGGCGTGACGTGCCAGCTCTTCCATAGCCGCTGCATCGGTGATATTGACGCCGTTTTTGAGTGCCAGCCACGTCAACGCGCGATACATGGCCCCCGTGTCGATATAGAGATAGCCCAGCTGCCGCGCCAGTTCTTCCCCGATCGTGCTTTTACCCGATCCCGCGGGCCCGTCGATAGCGATACGCCGTGGTTTCTGCATGTCACCTCACTGAATCAATGAACACCGATACTTTCTGGGATTATATCACATGCGTGCGGCTTCTCATGCGGTCTGTTTCGAGTGGCCTGGTGAGCCTGGTTGCGGTGGTGTTTTGTCTACTGGCGTCTATGGTTGTTCATGGTTTTCGTTCGGTTTTGCTGTCAGTTTTGCTGTACGCGTTTTCCTCCTGGCTGCTCATTGGTGCTTCGTTTGGATTTCAAATGGCAAGCTATGGACTGTCACCGGTGATTTCTCAAAAACGCACCAGCGTGTTGAAAAACCCTTAAGTTGAAGAGCTTTACCTACTGTATTTCTTCTTTCACGCTTAGATATGAGTTGATTGATGTGATCGATAGGTGACTTCGACTTTTTCAACGTCCTGGCTCGTTTGTTGAAATAAAGAGACGAGGTATTTCAGCATGCTCTAGCGTCGATGTGCCTGTCAACTTGTTAGGCAACACTTCACAGGAAGGAGCATTGTTCATGTCAACAGAAGAAAACAAGGCGCCCATTCGTCGGGGATGGGCTAAGAGAGGCGGGCAGTGCCCAAGCGGCAACCGCCTCCCTCACTGGTGCCTGGTGGTCGATACGATTTCGGTGAGGCCATGTGTCTCAGGAGTCCCGTTGTGACAAGCCTCGTACTGAGACCACAGGCGTTAGCCATTCGGGTGGTCAGTTCCGCCTAGCCAGAAGTAATATCCCTGATCTGAGTGACCCCAGTTTGAATTCCCGTCCACATTCTCTCCCTGCCGGACCTCGAAGAAGGTGAGGACAGTGCCCTGAGGAAAGGTGTCGAGTATAGCGGACTGGGTATTGGGAGCAGCTCGGGCTCTCAGTCTAGGGGACGTAACCGTGCAGGTCTTCAGAGGAACAATCGGTGGGATATAGAGCACTTCTCCAGGGCGGATGAGATTAGGGTCCTGGCCGATCACCTGCTTATTGCAGTAGTCATAGATTCTGTGCCACTGGTTGCCATCACCGTAGAAGCGCTGTGCAATTGCGAAGAGGGAATCTCCCGGTTGCACCGTGTAGATAGCGGGCGTAGGTTGAGCCATGTGATCCTCCTTCTTTGTTCTTGAGATCAGTTTTCGACTCGGCGTCCGAGCAAGAGAATGGGAAAGAGCGAGAAGAACACCTTTTCTGAATCCAGGGGATCTATCCATTCGAGATATTGACCCCAGATGTGTCTATTCGCTTTGCTACCCTTATGTAGCGTAGGAAGGTGCCTATTGATTAGTATACACTGAAGCCGAGTATTTGTAAAGATTTCATGTTCGACATTCCAGCACTGTTGCAAAGTATATGAGTCGGGAATAAAATGAGTTTCTTCGCAACAGCTCTGCAAAAAGTCGAAAATAAGTTCAATAAAAACACGACTCCGTATTTCTACTTATACGTAGTAATAATACCTCAAAAAAGTCGAAAAATGCCTTGACGAAAACACAAACATCTGTTACGTGGATAGTTTGGGTATGCTGTTAATAACCCCCTCAGACATATGGTGGAGAATATCTTGGGTTGTGCTGCTGAGTTTCTCCCCGTATTTTACATCATTAGGGCAGGAGATTTTAAGTCCCTCACATGAGCAAATCGAGGCGAGAAGCGGCTTGATGAATTGATGGTGGCTTCCAGGTCAGGGGATTTTGAAAACGGGAAAGTATCTCCTCATTCTATATTTTATGGGGATAACTTGTGGATAACCAGTCTGCTTAGACAATTGTACTATGTACACTAATGCAGCTTCAATCCTGATTTAGAGCGGCTTTATCATTTTTTATTTATGCCAACTGATAGTCAGGGTTTCACTCTACTCATTCAAAGACGCATCAGAATTGCAACAAGAGGATTCTTTCCGCCTCAAAAAAAGCGATACGGTTGCATTTCCGATGTGCGATAATATCATTACCGTGAGACCCCGGTGTAAATGGGTGAATATGTATGTCAGGAAATGAACAGAACTCGTAGAAATAGCACCCAGTATAGCGAACAAATAGTGTAAGCGAATCGAGGGAACAGCAGCAAGTGAACACTGCACAATGACATTTGTGAGTGAAAGGAGGAGCAGTATGAGCACCCTTATAGTCATCGCCTATCCAGGGGAACACCGGGCAGCTGAAGTCTTAGCAACCCTCAAGCAATTGCGCTCTGAAGACCTGATCGACCTGGACGATGCCTTTTACGTCACCAAAGATCAAGAAGGGGATACCAAGGTCCATCACGCAGTGCACCTGACCAGGAAAGGTGCCGGGTGGGGCGCGTTGGGAGGATTACTGATTGGCGCGCTCTTCTTTGTGCCCGTCGCAGGACTGCTTGTCGGGGCGGCCACTGGAGCGATGGCTGTCAAACTCGCCGACCTGGGGATCGATCATCAATTCGTGAAGGACCTGAGCGCCCAACTCCAGCCCAATAGCTCGGCCATTTTTATCCTCGTGCGAAATGTCGAGCCGGATGAGGTTCTTGCCGCGTTAAGGCCATACGGGGGCACGATTCTCCAGACCACCCTCTCAGAGGAAGCTGAGGAGGATCTGCGGGCAAATCTCAAGGCCTCTGAGGGGAGCTAGTCCCTCGAGCGTTTTGTCGTGTGGTTGAGGCATCCTGCCTCAATCACAGCCTCGAGGGCCAACACCGATCTCAGGCAAAGCTGCCTTCTGAAGCTTTGTCTCAATCTCTATGCGTTGATGGCCAAAAGGGCTATCCCAGTAGGCATACATGAGCAATTTCGAGCATTCACGCCAAGAACACCCTGAAGAGCAAGATCCCGGCATCGAGATTGTCGACCTGGAACCATCTGAGTCAACGGATACACTAGACAAGATCAAACGTGACCTATTGGCGTGGGTTGAGAAGAAACATTTGGCGAGGCCGTTTCTTCTTAAGCAGGGAAAGGTGCAGCTTGCTGCTCTCTGGGGAGTTGTGCTCGTAGGGCTGATCGTTGTGCTCAGTGCGAGTGGGATGTTCTCGTTCTTACTCTCACACGTCACCCATTCCTCTGCGTCACCTTCATCGGATGTTCTTCTTCTTGAACAGAATACGTTGAGATGCCTTGTAGATACAGCGTGGTCGCCGGATAACCAACACAGGGCCGTGCTCGGCTACGGGGGGGATTGCCAGCAAAGGACGAGTCAGTACGTGCCTGGTCTCGTCAACGTGTACGATGGACATTCTGCTAAACTCCTGGCGCAGGTCCATCCTGACGCTGCCATTCTGTCCACACTCAACAAGCCATGGAAGCAGTTTGCTGGCAAACAAGCCCCGCCATTGATTTATTATCAGAATATTCTCTGGTCGCCTGATGGACACTACTTTGCGTTGCTCTTCTCCGCAGCACCTTCTCCAAACCCCACTGCCCCAAGGATAGATGGCGTGTTTCTTCTTGGGAAGGACGGCAAACAGCACGTGTTCCTGCGGCAGGAAACGCCAGAAGAGGCCAATTTTTACACCCGCGTCATGATGTGTGAATGGCTTATCTTACCTTTTCGGGATATGAAGAGTAACGCTCCAACCATGGCGAAGTGCCGTAAGCAGTGAGGCTCCACAAAAAGGAGGAGAGGTTCTCCGTCAGGTTTCGTGAAAGCTCTAGTATATCTCGCTCATG
>VBHS01000041.1 GCA_005881295.1 Chloroflexota bacterium | reverse complement strand
CTCAAAACGCAGCAAACCTGCCTGCTTCAGTATACAACTGCGCTCCTGCTCGTCCAGCTGTGGCATGACTTGCTGGCACGGCCAGGTCGCGGAGAGATAGGTTTTGCGTGGCGGCGCGAAATCATTGAGAGAGCACATAGGAATAGCTCTCCCACCCAGGTCGCGCGCAGGAGATGGATGGTCACAAACAAGGACCACATGCAGGATCACACTTGTATAACGGGCGTCGCTGTGGTGCTGGTGCATATACCAATCGCTGGCTCGCACATGGAATTCGATGGCGCCGGAGCAGGGCACGTCATTCCAGGGGAAGCGTAAGACGGCGTCGAGCACATCTGGCCCCGCGGCGCTGCCAGGATGCCCGGGGAATAGGAGTTGGCAGGTATCACCATTGCTCAACGGTAAGCGCATACCGGGAGGGAGTGCGAACCAGCGCCGCGCCACCTCCGTCTCGTATATATGCAGATAGGCGGAGGGAAAGGAAGCTTCCCGTACTGCGCGTACATGCGTGATAATTACTCGCTCTCCTGCTTAGGAACCGCCGGCAATTCCTCTGTATCGTCTAGCTCATCATCGCCGTCCAACTGCGCTCCCTTTTCCGCCGGCGATGTATCTTGCAGGCGCTCTTCAATGCCATCGGTGAGAGGTTGTGTAGAGACCGGGAGTTCCTCAAATCCTTCTTCGGCCTGGTCTTTGGCGGCAAGGGCCATGCCTTCAGCAACTTCCGCCTCCGCCTCTGCATTCATGGCCGTATTCAGCGCCCGCTCTTCCGCGGCTTCGGCATCCGCCAGCAGCGCGTGAGCGCGTGTAGCCTCGTGTTCCGCACTTTGCAGGTACCTATCGGCATCCTCTCCAGCATCCTGTGCTAAGCGCTCGGCCTCCAACGCTTCGATGCTTGCCCTGTCAACCTCCAATTGACTCTCAGCCGGTTCCTGCTCCAGGTGCCGACCCGAATCTGGTTGCCCCAGGCGAGAAGAGACCTCGACCGCTCGTTCAGAAGCAAGGCGTGCAGCCATTTCAGCAGCCTCGGCAGTCGCGCGTGCCTCCTTTGCCTGTTCAACTGCATCCTCTTGCGGGGCAGAGGCGTTGGAGGGTGCTTTGCCAGGGCCAGCCGCTGGAGTCGCTCTCTCACCGGACACGCCGCTGAATGCATGCTCCGCTGCTGGTTGTTGCGGATTTGTACGTCCAGCCTGTTGTTGACGAACGGCCGCTAAACGCTCTTGCAGGCGTTGCACACGAACTGCACGTTTTTGCATGCGTGCCTCCGCTCGTTTGAAACGCTCCTGCGCCTTAGCCTGTGTCTTCTGGGCTTCCTGCAGCTGTTCCTGCAAGCGTTTTTCACTCTTGCGCAGCTTTTTCTCAAGCTCCCCGGATTTTTTTGCCTGTTCCTCTTCTTGAGGAGGACGCTTTTGATCAGCCATCTTGTCAATTCCCCTCAGCAAAAGGCCGACGCGCTACTTTTTGCCCTTTGCCTTTTTTACCTTCAACAACGGTAAAATCAAAGGCTTTTTGCATGTACTGGTATTCCCTATGCATACTCACTGCAAAATTGCGGAAACTCGCCAGCGCATCTCCGCTAATAGTACCACCACTCCCCGTTTGAGAGCCGGCAGATACAGAAAAAATATTAACCTCGCTTCTTCATGCTATGATTCAACGCGTACGGCCAGCGCCAGAGCAACAAGAAAGCAGCATTGACAAACAGAGCAATCAGAGCAAAGGTAAACGGCGGAACAGCGTGATCCACAAAGATGCCACGCATTGCCATCGCTACGGGCCAGGAGAGCATCCATGCGATAAATGTACGTCTCGCCATTTTGCGCGGATTGGCCACCAATTCCTTGCGGTAAACACCAATAAAGGGAGAGACGAGGAACCAGGCGATAGCAAATGGCGCCGCGGTCACGATAACCGCTGGTATAGCAGCCAGGCCGGTTGCCTCCCCATGGCTGCCACGCCCGATGGCCGAGAAGGCCAGAAAGGCCAGCAGGTCACCCGACGCGAGCACGATAATGTGACGGGAAGTTGAGCGTTCCTTCCCTGTATTACTTGTTTTCTCCGTAGAAGCAACGTTGTTCGTTTCTTCCGTAGCAGTCATGATCTCTTTTCCTGTTGTTCTCGCACCAACTCTTTAACAGCGGCAAGCTCGGTGCGTACGCCGCGAATGCGCAGCATAACAACGCCCAGGTAAGCCAGCAGCCCGACCCAGACGATAACGTAGGCCACCACCAGATACGTTAGTCCTTGCATAAATCTTTCATCCTTTTCTATCTTATTCCACGCTGGCACGCAGCTGCTGAGCCAGCGTTTGCATTTTCTCTAGTTGATAAAGTTGCACCATCAAGAAACTGAAGAGCAGCGTAAAAGTGATAAAAGCAACCACCAGTGTGAGTAGCATCTCCAGCGGCAATTGCGGCGAAGAGCCAAGGGGCAGCACAGCCTGGGGATGCAATGTGCGCCACCAGTTCACCGACTCATAGATGATAGGGACATCGATGAGGCCAATGATCGCCAGTACCGCGCCGGCGCGCGCGCTGGCAGGGGTGCGGCCCATGTAGCTGCGCAACATGAGATAGCCGATATAGATAAACCAGAGGATCAAGGTCGTGGTCAGGCGCGCATCCCAGGTCCACCATGTACCCCAGGTTGTTCGTCCCCAGATAGAGCCGGTGATCAAAGCGAAGGTGAGAAACACCGTTCCCAGTTCCGCTGCGGCGCGCGCGACCCAATCCCAGCGTTCATCTTTCTTCCACAGATAGACGATGCCGCCCAGGGCCACGATACCAAGGGAGAGCATCCCGATGATAGCTGATGGTAAATGGAAATAGAAGATGCGCTGCGCATCCCCTTCGATAGCGTCGGTCGGCGCGTAGAGAAAGATCATCCAGATTGAGATCATCATGCCGATAAAGGTCAGCGCTAGCAGTACCATAGAGACTATAGGAAAACGTTCCGCCTGTCCTGGCCCGCTGGCATCGCGACGCTTAACATTTGTGTCTTGCCTGGCTAATGCCATAATATGTATTACTCCTAAATATGTATGCTCCGGGGCATTCCCTGCGGGGTATCCCCCCTACTCTTCTACGATATATTGAAAGGTGAGCATGGAGATGCTCAGAAAAATCACATCAAAGGCCACCATCAGCCCCAACCACGGCGGCTCGTTCGACACCGGCACCATCAACGTACCCGTCGCGCGCACTGCAGCGATGACGATCGGGACAATCAACGGAAAGACCAGGATCGGTAACAATAGTTCGCGCGCCCGTGTCGCTGCCGCCATTGCCGAGAACAGGGTCCCGACCGCCGCGATCCCCAGCGTCCCGAGCAATACGATCGGCAGCAGCGGCCCGAGTAACAACGGTACGTTGAACAGGGCCGCGAAAATGGGCAGGGCAACAATTTCTACTACTCCGATAAATAGCATATTTCCCAGTAGTTTCGCAAGGTAGATAGCTTTGCGATCCACCGGGCAGAGCAGCAAGCGGTCCATCGAACCTTTTTCGCGCTCGGCCGCTATGGTGCGGCCCAATCCCAACATGCTGGCGAAGACGAAGGATACCCACAGAGCGCCGGGAGCTACGGCGGCTCTGTTGTCTACTCGCAGGTCAAAGGCAAAATTGAAGATGACCAGGACGAGAAGAGCGAACAGGCCCATGCCTGCCCACATCTGCTTGCTGCGCAGTTCGTAGCGTATATCCTTCCAGAGGATGGCGATTACCTGCTCAAAAAAGATCATCTGAAAACCTCTTGATATTCCTGCCGCATTCTCTCCAGCTCTAAACCCGCCGTTTTCTCTTGAAAGACAAGACGTCCCCTGCTCAGCATAAGCAGGCTGTCGCCCAGTTTCATGGCGCGGTCGAGCTGGTGCGTCGTGAAAAGAACTGCTCCTCCCTGCGCGCTATGTTCCGCCAGCACATCCTCGATCAGCCTGAGCCCCTCCTCGTCAAGTCCCGTATCGGGCTCATCCAGTAGCAGCAGTCGCGGCGCGTGCAACAACGCCCTTGCCAGGGATAGCCGCTGCACCTGTCCTCTTGAGAGCACGCCGGCGCGTTCCCTGGCCCGCTTTTCCAATCCTACCCGGCGCAACAGGTCCTCCGTGCGCTCCCTGGCATCCTTTACCGCGTACATCTTCCCAAAGAAAAGCAGGTTCTCCAACGCGGTCAGTTCATCATAGAGATATGGTTGGTGAGCAACGAAGCCAACAAGGCGTCTCACCTGCTGAGCGTCGCGCACAATGTCCCAACCATCAATACGAGCGCTGCCGCTGCTCGGCTCTGTCAAACATGCCAGGATACGCAAGAGCGTCGTTTTCCCCGCGCCATTGGCGCCTACCAGCGCCACACGTTCGCCACTTTCTACGACAAGGTCGATGCCGCGCAGGACGCTTTTGAGGTCGAAGCTCTTTTTCAGGCCCGCTATAGCCAGCAAAGGTGTTTTCACTTTATTTGTTCACCAAATGCACACTTACTTTCACGGCGTCACCTTTTCGCTCATCAGCGCGCGCAGTTGTGCTTTGAGCTTTGCCCGACGCTCCTGGTACACAGTTTTCTTTATCTTACCAGTTTCATACGTTTTATCAAGCTCCAGCAGTTCCTGCAAAAGCGCCTGCTCGCTCTTCCCTGTTTTATTACCCTGCCTTACCGGGGCAGCTTTGTGTTGGCGCTGTACCTGGACCGGCTGTTTTGTCCTCGCCTTCCCAGCCTGCTTTTTGGACGGCAACGCGGCCTGGCGACGCATGGATCGATAGATAACCCCTGTAATAGAGAGTATAGCAGCCATGATGAGCAGCACGACCACGAGCCAGGGTATTCCTGGATTAGAGGTGGTAGTAGCAGGCGTACGCGGGACAAGTGGGGGCGTCGGCAGGCCGGCAAGCTGAACGTGAACTTCTTTTCCGGCGAGCAACGCCTTTGCCTGTAACAGGTTAAAGGTTTGCTTGTCAGAGGTAATCGGTCCCTGGCTCGTAAGTATATCGGAACCGGCTTGCATCTGTGGCGGCGCCAGGAAGGTCAGCAGCACGGTGGGATAGACCGCTGTATAGTCAAAATCATACTCCGACGCGCTATAAGGCATATCAAACGTGAAGGCGAACTGGGAGTCGCCCGGCGGAACGGCGGCATCGGAGGCAAAGCCAGTATCCACCTGGATGGCGTTATAACCTTCAAAACCCTTGCCGAGCGACACCTTGCTAGCCGTATGCGGCAGCGAGAAACGCAGCGCATTCGGTTTGCCCTTGCTGGCATCCAGCGAGCCGACATAGGTACGGCTATCCAGGTTTCTGAAGATGAATAGCTCCGAGACAGGAATGATGCCTTTTTGCGCGTCAGGCTGACGCAACAGGATGGTGGCCCGTACGATGGCTATATTGGCGGTACTTTTCGTCGCCTGGTACACCGTGAGGTTGAGTTGCTGCGCGGGTTTCGTATCCAATGAGATGATGGCAGAGGTGTACTGCGCTCCCTGGTAGCGGCTGTATACAGCATAGCTGATCGATTTGCCGGTAGAGAGATCGGCGAAGGAAAAAGAGCCGTGAGCATCCGTAGTGACACTGAGCTATATGCTTGAGCAATTGTTTCGCTTTTTGCCACTTATTCCACGCTGTCATCATGTTCTTTCATCTTCCGCAGCTGCACCTCGATCACATCGTCAAGCTCCTGCTCACGATCATAGCGTGACTTCAGGGCTACCAGCGCGCGCTGGAGGTATCTCTCCCGAAGCTTGCGATAATCGCTCTCGGAAATATTGCCAAGCTGGTAATCAAGCTCAATTTCATACAGGGCAGTCCGAGCTGCCTGCTCACCCTCACTCACTCCAGCACTTCCTTCGCCTTCGGCGTGGCCGTTAGCAGTTTCTGGCGCTCTTTCTTCGACCCAGGGGAAGAGGGCAGTGTTCTTTTGCTTTTCAGGCCTGGCTGGCGTACGGCGATAGAAGGGGTAAAGCACAAAGGCAAGAGCTGAAATACCCAGCGCGAGCGCAATTAGGAGAGATAGTACGAATTGCATTAGCTTCCATCCGTTCCACCTGGTGGTCGTGCGAACAATGGATCTTCTTCGGCGAGTTCCTGTTCGAGCAGCGCACGATACCGGGATAAATCAACCTGGTGTATATTCGTAAGTTCCGCTGCAACGATAGTTGTGCCTCCCGTGGGAGTCGAGCTTCGCCAGTCACGCAGGACAAAGAACAGCAGTATCACCCCTCCCAGCAGCAGGCCAATCGGCACCAACCACGCCAGCAGAGAAAAACCCTGCCATTGTGGGGACCAGACAATCTGATCCCCATAGCGGGCCTGGAAATATTGAATCACGGCTTGTTCCGTCATGCCAGATTGCAGTTGCTGGCGAATAATACCCCGCATCTGTTGCGCAATAGCCGATTGGGAATCGGCAACCGACTCGCCCTGGCAGACAGGGCACTTCAATTGGGATCCGACATGTTGCACGCGCTGATCAAGCGTCTGCTGTGGTGGGTTTTGCAGAAAGATAGAATACCAGATCGCTCCCACGATCGCCACGATGGCCAGCCCTATAAACAGTGGACGCCTCTGCTTCATACCACGATCTCCTTGTCATCTTGCCCCACCTGTTTCTCGCCTTGCTCGACTTTTGTAGCTGGAGGGCCAAGCGGGGCAGCCACACCTGGTATGCCAGGCATCTCACTATTGACCTGTATACCTTTCCTGCGCCTCTCTGGCCACCAGCAGATGACTCCACCTATCAGCATCAGCGCTCCCCCGTACCACACAAGCGATGTCAGCGGGTTGATAAACACACGGATCGTCGCCTCAGAAGCGCCGTTCCAGTCGGCAAGCAGGACATATACATCGGTCAGCCCAATGGTCGTGATGGAGATCTGGCTCGCCGGTTGATTGCCAAAGTTCTGGTAGAAGATGCGTCCGGGATAGATAAAGCCCTGGTACTGGTTATCTTTCCAGAGCTGTACAATGGATTTTACGGTATCGGTTCCCGGGCCGGTTTCTTCGATATTGCCAATATAATTCAGCGTATAGCCGGCAACATGCATCTGCTGACCGGCTTTAAGCGTGTTGACCTGCTGCACCTGGAAGAAGTGCGAACCAATTACGCCGACTGCCAGCATCACCAGGCCAAGGTGCACGATATAGCCGCCATAGCGCTGGCGGTAGCGCTTGATGAGCATATACAGCGCCAGCGGATACGCCTCACCGTGTCGATGGCGCACGAGCATGCCACGCCAGAGTTCATAGAAAATAGCCCCGGCGGTAAATGTGCAGACAGCAAAGCCAACATTCGCCCAGATATCGCGCACACCGGCCAGCGGCAGTACTGCGGCACAGAGAGCGGCGGCGAGCGCGGGCACGGCTAGATTATGCCATAAAGCGCGACTGGAAGTGCGCCGCCAGGCCAGCAACGGCCCAACGCCCATGGCAAGTATCAGCACGATAAAAATCGGCCCATTGACGGACTCGTAGAATGGCGGCCCAACGGTCATGGTCTCGCGGCGGAGGGCGGCCGAGATGAGCGGGAAAATCGTTCCCCAGAGCGTGGCGAAGGCGATGCCCACCAGTAACAGGTTGTTGAGCAGAAAGATGCCTTCACGCGAGACCACCGAGTCAAACTCTTGCTCGGGGCGTAGTTTGGGCAAACGGTACAGGAAAAGCCCGGTACTGACGACAATGATGATGACGAGAAACACCAGGAAGTATACGCCAATATCGGAATAGGCGAACGA
>VBHS01000040.1 GCA_005881295.1 Chloroflexota bacterium | reverse complement strand
AATCGAACACCTGGCAGCGCGGCGCCCTGTAACGCCAGTTGATCTCACATCGACGGAGATCAAGGAGCGCTTGAGCAATTTACGTACCACTATCACCAGTGTAGTGACAGGATATCGCTGGGGCAACATTTCTCTCGAAGATGCAACCGAACAAATCATCCCTCTCTTGAATGTGGGCTCAATTTATCAATGGGCACCTGTGCTGGTTCCCTTTATTCTAGAGATAGACAGGGCAGGAGATTTCATTCCCGTCTGGGTACACATTATCGAGCGAGATGATGTGCCTGATCTACCCACTGACGCTGACCCCGCGGAGACGATGATTGGGCGCGCGAGGCGCATTGCTATTCTCATGCTGGGCAACTACAAAACGTTTATTGAGCCGGGTCAAAGTATACCGCTGGGTTTCAAGAGCAGACAAAGCTCAAAGAGCATTCCGAAAGTACAGAACCTTGCCCAATTCCTGGGAAAATTGGCCAACGATCCGAATACCTCCCTTTACGCGACGCAATCCCTTGCCAAACAAGCGACAACAGAGGCCATGCAAGCCCTGATCACAGCGCTCAAGGAGGCCGAAGGTTGGGCAAAGGTCGATATTGCCGAAGCTTGCCTGTCCCTGAATCAACCACGCTTTTACGAAATCGTGCTGGCCAGTGGACTTGATCGCGTACAAGGGCTGGAAAGCTATGTTGCTGTGCCAATCTACCGGTCGATCCCGTTGGAAAGCTATCTACGGGGAGGAAATGATGTTGCTCCCCGTCTCCCTCAACAGGCTGCACTGATCTTCGGACAGGTGTTACAGGAAAGCATGAAGCCCAACGCAGAGGCTGATACACTACCCATTGTCTTTGAAAATGACTTCGCGCCACTAGCAAGCGCACTCTTTGAAAATGCGCGCAGCGCCCCATCGTGGCAGTATGTGCTGGCAATTCATCGTCTTGCAACGTTGCTGGGCCGCTACTGGAGCGATATCTCGCGCGGCACGGTGCAGGACACACGCATTATCGAGCCAGTGTATGCCTGCTTACCAATGATGAACGAGGTCGAACGCTGGATGAATGGGCCAGGGCGCGATGTTTTGTTGGAAGCGCTGACCAGCTCTGACGAGGAGGCATTTATCCCTGTTGTGAAAATCCTGGGAGAGATGCGCGAACCCCGCGCAATTTCACCCCTGGTAAACCAGGTTGGTGCCACAACGAGCGTCACCAACCGCGAACAAGCCATTCGCCTGGTACACACGTGTGATACATTAGCGCGTCTCAATGACCGGCGCGCCGTTCAGCCTATACTCCAACTGGCTAATCGCGTTGTAGATATCGAAGGGCGCATGGCACGCTCCAAGCGGCGCGATAACCTGCCCTTCGACGATGAGCAAATCCCTGGTAGCATTGTCTACGCGGCCATTATCCGTGCTATTGGACAGCTCAATGACCCCGCCACGCTTGACTTTATACTGCGCGCATACAACGACTTTGATCCGTTTGTAGAGACCGGCTACCTCCTCTTTCTTCTGAATTCATCCTAAGTGGTGCATTCGGGAAAGGCGTGGATGAGAACCAGAGCCGATCAATCGGCAGTGTGCACGATCAATCGGCACCTACGGGTTTCCCAGCAATGAGCGAATGCTCTACTAAATCGGCTACTCTATTGCTCCGGAGGCGGAGCAGTCGGAGGAGCAACAATCGGGACAACCGGCAGCACGATATAGGAGGGGTGCTCACTATCATGCAGAATGGTCTGGTGAGCGACAGCTAATTCGTCGTCAGCACCAATATCATGGCCCGTGTTGGGGTTGCGGTCCCAGCGCGGGAAGTTGCTACTGGTGATATCCAAACGGATAGCATGACCTGCCTTGAAGACATTGCTGGTCGCCCACAGGTCAATCTCGTATTCGTAGGCTTTGCCCGGCTCGATGAGTGTTGGTTGCTCACCTTTGGAGAAGTTGCGATAGCGAGCGCGAATGATCCCGTCGTTCAAATTCTGCGCATAGCCATTGGGATAAACATCGACCAGGCGCGCCACAAAATCGGTATCCGGTGCGCTTGATGATGCCCAAAGGTGTACGGCTATGGGACCTGTCACTTCAACATCCTGCTCTAAGACCGGGGTTGTATACACCAGAACATCTTCGCGGCTTTCTGTCTCGCGCTGATCAAATGGGCCAGGCCTGAACTCCGGAGTCATCAAGAGAGCACCGCCGCGAGTAATCACCGGATGAGCAGGATCATAGTCATACTGGTCAGGGGATTCGGAACCGGGGCTCTCAGTGCTCAACAAGCCATTGCCACGCAAAGAATTGGCTTGCCCGCCACTATGCAGGTAATAACGCGTATCGACTGCACGCGCCAGGGGCCATTCCTGTTCATCGCGCCAGACATTGGCTCCCATGACGAAGAGTTTGATGGGGGCTTCACGCAACATACCTGTATCGATACCCTTGAGCCAGTGATCAAACCAGCGTACCTGCAAGCTGGTAAGATCAATCTGCAGGTCGATAAAGGCGGCGGAAGAGGCAAAACCAAAATTGAGTTCACCGATAGGGTTAGAATAACCGGAGTGCGTCCACGGCCCAATGAGCAGTTTGCTCTGGCGAGCCTCCGCCGTACTACCTTGCTCGCGCATGATCTTAAAATTGTCGAGGGTATCTTTGAGGAAGATATCGTACCAGCCACCAATGTTGAAGCTAGGAGCGGTGACGTTCTCATGCTTGCCAAGAATGGTCATCGATTTGACCTGGTTGTTTTCGCGGTCTATTTGCCAGACCAAATTCTCAAAGTAGTAGTGAGCTACGTCATGGCGCTTGAAAGGCGCGAATTCTGAAAGTGGCAGGGACGAGTAACCGCTCTGGGCGAGAGAATCCATCTCCTGCGCCAGCATAGAGATGCTGCGCCCAAGGGCTTGAGGATCGCCGCGGTGGCGGCGCATGAGCACATCGAGCCCCATCATGAGATTCCAACTAGCCATGGAGCCAAGCTCTATAGCTCCCCCACGCAACATCACACCGTTCAAGGGGTCGTTCCAGGTGACAAGGGGTACCATAGCTTTGAGGGCCGCTGGCTGGTGAACGGCCGCCGACCATTGGGTATAGCCGAAGTAGGAGGCGCCATAGACACCGACATTTCCGTTGCTGTAATGCAACCTGGATGCCCATTCAATGGTATCGACACCGTCTAACGCCTCATTGATGAAAGGCATCCATTCACCGCCAGAGCGCATGCGTCCACGGGTATCCTGTATGATGACGACATAGCCACGCCGCGCGACTTGAGTCGGGTCCAATATCGAGGTGGCCATAGGAAAATCTTTACCATAGGGCAGGCGTGTCAGAAGCACAGGCCATTTTCCTTCACCTACAGGTCTATAGACGTTGGCACGCAAGATAGTGCCGTCTCTCATTCTGGCTGGAACATCAAAATCGACGGCGATCTGTTGACCCAATTGCATTGCCATAACAGGAAGGTTCCTCCTAAGTTGAAAATGATAGTATTGTCGTAGTCTGAAGCATTGTCTTCGAGGGTATCATACAACTTCTCTCGAAAGGTGCGCAATTGTCATGTTGACACCCCATGTTCGATTAGCTATACTCAGTCCATTCAAAAGTGGAACATCTTTCCACTCTACAGAACAGATGAGGCAGCAATGCTGGGGGAAAGATATGCGACATGGAGAAACGCTGGAGGGCGAAAATACCGTTCAAATTGTTCATCGTATCGCCGCCGTCCTGCGAGCTTTTGGCAATAAAGGATTGCTCGGCATTACTGACCTGGCCAACGCAACGGGATTACCCAAGTCCACCACCCACCGGTTGGTCACGGCCCTGGTCAACGAGGGCCTGCTGGTACAGGACGAGGACAATCACAAATACGCTCTGAGTCTTCGTGTCACCGCCCTCGGCGCCAGTATCCTCAGTTCCCACATCGTGCGAAAATCCGCCAGGCCCATTCTGATGGAACTGCGCGACCAGACCCATGAGTCTGTCCACCTTGCAGTCCTGGAGGGGCTGGAGGCTGTGATTATCGACACGGAAGATTCGTATTTTTTCGTGCGCGCGGTCAACGTACCAGGACAACATCTCCCCGCGCACGCCGTCTCCACAGGGAAGGTGCTGCTGGCTTATCAATGGGAGGTGCGACTGCGTGAGATCCTGAGCCACGCGATGCTGACGCGCTACACCGAGCAAACTATCACCGATCCCCAACTCCTGTTTGAAGAACTTCGCCGGGTGCGGCAGATAGGCTACGCAGTCTCCTATAGTGAACTCGAGGAGGGTATCGATGCCGTGGCAGCCCCCATCTTTGACCACCTCGGCATAGTCGTCGCCTCAGTATCGATTGGTGGCCCCAGCGAACGATGCCGTCCCAAGCAGGCTGAGCTGATTGGCGCTGTGACGCAAGCAGGTCAACAGGTATCGCAGGCATTGCGCTACGTAGGTTGGCACTAGCAAGGAAACGCTCCTGTGATACATTCAGAAGTGCATATCATCCGGAATACACTGGTTGTTGTCAAAGGTGCGGGTGATCTTGCCACAGGCGTCATTCACCGGCTTGCACGCGCAGGCTTCCCAGTCATAGCGACCGAGCTGGCGCAGCCAACGGTCGTGCGGCGTACTGTGGCATTCGCCGAAGCGGTCGCGCTTGGAGCCGTCACCGTTGAAGAGGTGACGGCTTGCCTTGCCGCTTCTCTTGAAGCTATTCAAACCATGCTAGTGGAGAGACAGGTACCTGTAGTTGTTGACCCAAATGGCACAACAATTACACAGCTACATCCTGCTGTGCTGGTAGAAGCGACGCTCTCAAAGTATAATAGCGGTATAACAATGGAAGATGCTCCTATCGTTATCGCACTTGGTCCAGGCTATGAGGCGGGCAAAGATG
Organism: Chloroflexota bacterium; assembly: GCA_005881295.1. Taxonomy (GTDB): domain Bacteria; phylum Chloroflexota; class Ktedonobacteria; order Ktedonobacterales; family Ktedonobacteraceae; genus UBA11361. The sequence continues at coordinate 5,009 of VBHS01000040.1, read as the reverse complement.
TACACGCGGTGATCGAGACCAATCGGGGACACAACCTGGGACGCGTTTACCTGCACGGGAGCGCTGAGCCAAACACAGGCGTACCCGGGGCTATCGGCGGCTATACTACGGAACGCCTGCTGCGGGCAACGGGAGCAGGGAAACTCTATGGAGTGCGGCAGATAGGTGACCTTGTCCAGGCCGGTGAACAGGTCGCGGTTGTCACATCTCTCACGAATGGTGAGTCTCCTGTAACGGCGAGTATTACCGGCATCCTGCGCGGTCTTGTACGTGACGGACTGGATGTCACTGCAGGGATGAAGGTGGGTGACATCGATCCACGGGCGGCCCGGGAGCATTGTTTCACCATCTCGGATAAATCACGCGCAATCGCCGGTGGTGTACTAGAAGCGATACTATATTTTCTGAATAAAGGGTAAACATATTTATGCTCAAAATCGCGGCCTATCATAAGCCGACGACATTGGTAGAAGCGGCGGCGTTGCTCGCGGAAGATGGGCGCACCATTATTGCAGGGGGAACAGACCTGCTGGTCAACCCACGCTACATGGTGGGAGTGCGCGAGGTAGTGGATCTTGCGCTAAACGCAGAGGTAGTGCTCGTCGGGACGAATGGTGAACGTGTTGTACCACTGGACAACTTCTTTGTTGGTCCAGCCCAAAGTGTTCGTGAACGAGAATTGATCAGTGAACTTCGTATTCCACTGGTCGATAGTGATGACTTGCGCGGCGGATTTTATAAAATTGGCCGCACTGCCGAAGATATTTCGATGGTTAATGCCGCTGCTACACTCAAGATACAGGGGGGCACGATCACCAGGGCACGTCTTGTACTGGGGGCGGTAGCGCCGGTGCCGCTACGCGTCACGCGAGCAGAGGAAGCTCTGGCCGGCCAACTTGCAACAGAAGAAACCTTTCAACGGGCAGCTGAGCTTGTACGCGACGAGGTACGGCCCATTACCGACCATCGAGCCACGGCAGCATATCGCCGGAAGATGAGTTCAGTGACCGCGGTGAGAGCTCTGCGCCAGGCAGCGGGATTGGCCCCCCAGGGAGAGGAGTGGCGACATGCCTGAGTTGGAGATTGTGCTCACAGTGAATGGGCGCGCCGTGAGGTGGCACTTAGAGCCAGGCGAAACGCTGCTGGAGGCACTCCATGCCCATCACCTGAAAGGGACGAAACTGATCTGCGGCACGGGAGACTGTTGTGGCTGTGGCGTTATGCTGAACGGCAACTCAATCAACGCCTGCTGTATGCTGGCGGCACAAGCCGAGGACGGCGACCTGCTGACGGTAGAGGGACTGGCACAGAATGGGAAACTGCATCCCATCCAGGAGGCGTTTGCCCAGGAGGGGGCCGCTCAGTGTGGTTACTGTACACCTGGCTTTATTATGCGCGCGTATGCCTTCCTGCAAGAGCATCCACATCCTGATGAGGCAGAGGTACGCGCCGCGCTGGCGGGGAATATCTGCAGGTGTACAGGTTATGTCAAGCCCGTGGCAGCGGTATTGAGGGCGGCAGAGTTGATGCAAGAGCAATAATAGGGCAGGGCTTATTTTCGCCCTGCCCATACATGATAGGTATTGAGGGTTTATTACAGAATCAAGAGACCATTTCGGGAATAGGTGGCGCTCCTAGAAGATCTCCCAATTTGATGCACGAACTCACACAGCGATACAAATGAAACAAATGAAACAAGTGAAACAAGTGAAACAAGTGAAACAAATCTCACGGGAAATGCATTATGGATAACGAATATTATGAACCTGGTGGCGGCAATATTGCTGATGCAGGACATCAATATGCCCGGCAGATAGGGCGAACGAGAGTGGTTGGGCAGAAGGAACGGCGAGTGGACGCGCGCCCACTGGTGACAGGGGCCCCGGTTTACGCTGCCGAGTACGAGCAGCCCAATATGCTACATGCTCGCATCCTGCACTCGCCACATGCGCATGCCAATATCCTGCATATCGATACCAGCAAAGCCAACGCCTTGCCGGGCGTTCGTGCCGTATTGACGCATGAAGACCTGCCGCGCGTGGCACATAGTACGGCCGGTCAGCCCTATCCAGAAACATCTCCCTATGATGCCTACCTGCTTGATCGTCGCGTTCGCTATGTTGGCGATTGGGTAGCCTTTGTCGCTGCCGATACACCCGCCATCGCGGAGGAGGCGCTAAGCATGATTGCGGTAGAGTATGAAGTGCTGCCAGCCGTCTTCGACCCGTTGGAGGCGATGCGCGAAGGTGCTCCGCAACTGCACGACCCCGATACTACTCATCCCATTTCAGGGCAACACTTCGGGGATATTTACGATGCTGCACATAACCTCGCGGCGCACGAAGAGATACATCATGGCGACTTTGCCGCGACCATGCGCGAGGCCGATATCGTTGTCGAAGGAGAATACCGCGTCCCCTTCATTTCACATGCTGTGCTGGAGCCGCATGTCTGCGTTGCCTACCTCGATGGCTACGATCGTTTGATCGTTGTAAGCAGTACGCAGGTTCCCTATCATACGCGCCGGCAACTGGCGGCGGTGCTCCAATTACCTATCTCGCGCATCCGAGTCGTCAAACCGCGTGTCGGGGGTGGCTTTGGCAGCAAACAAGAGATGGTGTTGGAACCAGTAGCCGCGGCGCTGGCGTTGAATACGCGTCAACCTGTGCGCATCGAATACAGCCGGCAGGAGGAATTCACGGCGGGGCGTTTCCGTCACCCGATGATTATACGCATGCGCAGTGGCGTCAAACGGGATGGCACATTGCTGGCACTATCGATGCACTCTATCGGCAACGCGGGGGCATATGGCACGCACAGTTTCACCGTGACACGCAGTACGGGCCATAAAACACTGTGCCTCTACCGGGCAAAGGCGTATGCATTTCGTGCCGATGCCGCGTATACGAACCTGCCAATCACAGGAGCAATGCGAGGATACGGTGCCCCTCAAGGATTTTTTGCCCTGGAGTCGCACATTGATGAGATCGCGCATAGGCTCAATATGGACCCGCTGGAGTTTCGTCGCAAGAACCACGTGCAGAAAGGTGACTGGGACCCCATGGAGATGGTGGAGGAGGATGGCGTATGGCGATCGAAACGCCAGTTCCGTTCATGCGGCTTGCCACAGTGCCTGGAACGCGGTTCGGCAGCGTTTGGTTGGGGCAAGCCTTTTGACCGTGGAGACGGAAAACCTTTCCGGCGGGGACGCGGCATGGCTACTGCTATGCAGGGCAGCGGCGTCGCCAGCTTTGAATTAGGGGGGGCATCCATCAAGCTCAACGAAGATGGTTCATTTAATGTAATGACGGGCGCGACCGATATCGGGCAGGGGAGTGACACCATCCTGGCACAGATTGCGGCGGAGGCGCTGGGCGTGGACATGGGCAAGATCATTATGCACTCCGTGGATACGGATTCGAGCGTCTTTGATTACGGCTCATATGCCTCCAGCACGACCTATATCAGCGGTGGCGGCGTCAAAGTTGCCGCGGATCGAGTGCGGAAACAGGTATTGGACGTGGCAGGTGACCTGTTAGATTGCTCACCGGAAGATATGTCAATCGTTGATAGCGTTATTTATACTCCGCGCGGTCCCAGTCATCTGACGGTCGCGGACATAGCCAGCGAAACATTGTATGGGAAGCACCGGCAGCAAATCATGGCGAAGGGAGATTTCTGGACTGATGACTCTCCAGCGCCCTTTTTCGCCCAGTTTGTTGAAGTTGAAGTCGACACGGAGACAGGGCGAGTACGCGTGACGAGGGCGGTCAATGCGCTGGACCTGGGCAAGGCCATCAATCCGACGCTGGCATCGGGACAGGTCGAGGGAGCGGTGGCAATGGCACTGGGCTACGCTTTGAGTGAAGAGGTCAAGTTTGACGAGCAGGGACGCGTGCGCAATGCCGGCTTCGCCGATTACAAGGTCATGTCGACGCTGGATATGCCTGAAATGACCACCATCCTGATCGAGGACACAGAATATAGCGGGCCGTTTGGCGCTAAATCAGCAGGAGAGGTACCAACCAACGGTATGGCCCCAGCGGTGGCAAACGCCATCCAGGACGCGCTTGGTGTACGCATCCGTAGTCTACCGATTACACCAGAAAAGATACTGCAAGCACTGGATGAATTGTGACTATTTGTGGTTGACATGGCTCCCGCGAACAGGGAAACCAGGGCAATTGCAGTTCGCTGGGAATGCATGTGATCACATTGAAGTATAGAGTAAGAGGTAATGTAGAATGGAGTACGAGCAATTATCGCCGGCCTATCTTGTTATCAAGCAGGGGCCGCAGGCTGGCAAACGCGTGGAAATCTGGAAGGACTGCACGACGATTGGTCGCAGCCGCGAGTGTGACATCTTTCTTGAAGATATCGCGGTTCACCGCAAGCAGGCCCGCATAGTCTTTACCCGCGCGGGTTATGCATTGCAAGATGATCATGGCAGCGGCGATAGCATAGTCAATGGTAGACCGGTGACGGAGAAATTACTCAGGGACGGAGATACCCTTCTTTTTGGCAATACAGAGCTCACATTCTATTCTCACGAAGCTACACGACCGTTTCAGCAGCCATCATCGCGGGGACGAGAACTGCATATAGGGAAAACGCTTGATCCTACTGCCAGCACCATAGGTAAGTTGGATTTCACGAATACACGAGGGGCTCCAATGAGCTTTGAACTGCAGCCAGAGGTGACGATAGGGCGGAGCCGCCAATGCGATATTTTTCTCGAAGACCTGGCGGTGAGCCGACTCCACGCAACCATTCGCCAGCTGCCCGATGGGAGATATGAGTTGGAAGATCACCGTTCCGTCAGTGGCACGCTGGTCAACGGAAAAGCCGTTACCCGTTGTCTGTTGAAAGAGGGCGATATCGTGCAGATCGGGAAAAGCAAGCTCACTTTTAAACGGGCGTGAAGATCTACCTTTCAGGATGTCTCGTTTTTGAGCAACGCCTGTAACGCCCTGGCCCTTTGTTCATAGTAGTCAATCTCAGTACCATCT